>CAYSBP010000017.1:0-16821 GCA_964429255.1 uncultured Planctomycetia bacterium | reverse complement strand
CAGGAAGAGGCTGACACCGGAGACGATGGCGCCCACACTCAGCCCCCACTTGAGCTGGCTCTCCGTCAACGTCCCCGCTTGGGCACCCGCAATGAAGTCCTGCCCCTTGACCTTCACATCACCGACGGGATCTTTGCCCGGCTCTGCCATGACCGTTACTCCTCCCAAGGACTTGCTGAAGTGCGCCGCTTTTCTATCCCGAACCCACAGAGAGTCAACCCCCAACCGGCATTGGCGACACCCCATCGTGGATGCTAGAGTAAACTCGTGATGATCGCCGAGGCCATGGAGAACGCCACAGGCACCGGGAGACTGGCTTGAGGACTTGAGGACTAGGGGAAAGGACCTGACGACTGCATGTGTGGAATCGTCGGATACACCGGATCGACCAAGGCCATAGACGCCGTGCTCAAGGGTCTGAGCCTCCTGGAATACCGCGGCTACGATTCCGCCGGCCTGGCCGCACTGGACCGCGACACGCTGCACACCGTTCGTGCCGTCGGCCGCGTCGCTGATCTGCAGGCTAAAGTCGCCCAGCGCACCTGGACTTCCACCACCGCCATCGGCCACACCCGCTGGGCCACCCACGGCCGCGTCACGGAAGCCAACGCCCACCCCCACTGCGACTCCACCGGCCTGCTGGCCGTTGTCCACAACGGCATCATCGAGAACTACGCCGCCCTGCGCGCGGACTTGAAGGCGCAGGGACGCACCTTCCACTCGGAGACCGACACCGAAGTCGCCGCCAACCTGATCGCTTCGTGCTACCAGGGCGACCTGACGGTCGCGGTCGAGCAGGCCATCCTGCGCATCGAAGGCACCTTTGCCTTCGGCGTCATCTCGCCCCGCCACCCCGGCCTGATCGTCGGCGCGCGCCGCGGTTCACCGCTCGCAGTCGGCCTCGCGGATGGCGTCTCGCTCCTGGGATCCGACGCAATCCCGCTCGTCGAACACACGCGCCGCGTGATCTTTCTTGAAGACGACCAGGTCGTTGCACTGGAGCCCTCGCACATCACGCTGCGCAAGGACGGAAAGACCCTCGAACCACACGTGCAGGAGATTCGTTGGTCCGTCGCCGAGATCGAACGGGGCGGCTACCCGCATTTCATGCTCAAGGAGATCCACGAACAACCCGGCGCGCTGCGCAAACTCGTCAGCAAGATCGTCGCCGACCCAGGCGAAGCCGGCGACCCCGGCACTTTCCCGCGATTCAACGTGCAGAGTCTGCCCATGTCCGCCGAAGAACTCCGGCGCATTTCGCGCATCGTCATTGTTGCGCAAGGCACCGCGCTGCACGCCGGCATGATCGGCCGGAACATGATCGAACGCACGGCACGGATCCCGGTCCAGGTCGAATACGGCAGCGACTTCCGCTACCGCGATCCGGTGGTCGATCCGAGCGTGCTCGTCGTAGCTGTGTCGCAATCCGGCGAGACCGCCGACACGCTGGGCGCCGTACGTCTGGCGCGGGAGCGCGGCTGTAAAACCCTCTGCGTCGTCAACGTCGAAGGCAGCACGCTGGCCCGCGAGAGCGACGGCGCAATATTCATGCACGTGGGTCCCGAGATTGGCGTCGCTTCAACCAAGGCGTTCACCGGCCAGATTGCGGCGCTCTACATTCTCGCCATCCACCTCGGCATCCTGCGCGGCACACTGAAGGCGCCCGAAGCGCGCCGCCGCGTGGAGGATCTCCTCCAGGTTCCCTTCCGCGTCGAGGAGGTCCTGGATCAGGCCGAGCGCATCAAGGCGGTCGCGTTGAAATTGAAGGACGCGGAACACGCCCTGTACCTCGGCCGCGGCACCGGCTTCCCGCTGGCCCTGGAAGGCGCCCTGAAGCTGAAGGAAGTAAGCTACATCCACGCCGAAGGCTACGATGCCGCCGAAATGAAGCACGGCCCGATCGCCTTAATCGACGAAAAAATGCCGGTCGTCTTCCTGGCCCTCCAGGGGCGCCGCTACGACAAGGTCCTATCGAACGTGCAGGAGGTCCGCGCGCGCGGCGGTCGCGTCTTCATCATCGCCAGCCACGACGATCCGCAGATCCAGTCGCAGGCCGAGGATGTCATCCGGGTGCACGACGACCGCGGGATCATGAACAGCATCGTCTGCGCCGTGCCGCTGCAGTTGATCGCCTACTACGTTGCGGTGGCACGCAACTGTGACGTGGACAAACCGAGAAACCTGGCCAAGAGCGTGACCGTGGAGTAGCCGTTGATAGGTCATTCAGGACTCATGTGACCCATAAACCTATACGAGCTTCCGCGCCGCCTTCTGACGCGCCGCGTGGCGGGCCGTAAGCCAGGCCACGCCGGCCTCGACCGGCTCGGGCGCGATCGCATTCACATCGCGCTTCCGGCCCAGACCATCCGGCAGCGTGACGGTCAGTTGCCCGCCCAGGTGCTGCCGGAACTCCTCCAACCCCGCCATCACGGCCAGCGTCCCGGTGGCGGAGCTTATGCGCACCAGCACCGGGTGCCAGAGCAGCAGGCCGCAGCGTTCCATGGCCGTGCAGACGCGTTCGCAGTCCTCAAAGGCGATCAGCCCCATCTTCGCCGCGATGAAGAGATCAAGTGCGATGCCGATCGCGACGGCCTCGCCGTGACGCAGCTCGTAGTTTGAAAGCGTCTCCAGCTTGTGCGCCGACCAGTGCCCAAAGTCGAGCGGCCGGGCCGATCCAAATTCGAACGGGTCACCGCCCTGTCGGATGTGCTCCAGATGCAGGATCGCGCAACGCTCCACCACCCGTGCCATCGCATCCAGGTCGCGTGCCGCCAACGCCTCGGCGGAGGACTCCAACTCCTGAAGAAAGGCCGCATCCTTCAACACGGCCACCTTGAACGCCTCGGAAAGCCCGCCGGTCCAATCGCGTTGCTCCAGCGTCGTCAGGAATAGCACGTCGTTTAGAACCGCGTACGGGGGCGCGAACGTGCCGATCATGTTCTTCACGCCGTCGAAATTCACCCCGTTCTTCACACCTACGCCGGAATCATCCTGCGAAAGAACCGTCGTGGGCACACGGATCAGCCGCAGACCGCGATGGAAGACGGCCGCCGCCAGGCCGACCGCGTCCAGCACCGCGCCGCCTCCGATCGCCATCACAAACGCGTGACGGTCCATCTCGCAACGCTGGAACTGGTGCGTCATGCGTTGCACGAAGGTCAGATCGTTCTTAATCGCCTCTCCGCCCGGTACCGCCATGGGTGCGCAGACCAGCCGCACGACCGCCGGACGGGCTTCGCACCACTGTGCGATCCGATTCGATAGATCCGGCCACTGCGTCAACACGCACTGATCGATGAAGACCTGCATGCGCGCCGGACCGCTCTCGGAGGGAAGCGTTTCGGCCAGCGTCTCATTCTGCGGCGAAAAGAGATCGCGCGTGAAGACCACGTCGTAAGAAAACGGCACATGGATCTGCTGGCAGTATCTCATGGTGTGGGGCTCCTAAGGAAGTTCCATCGGGCCGCCCGGCTCGAACGACTCGGTCTTGCCGGACCGCTTCTCGCGTGCCGATTGCACAACGCTGCCAATCCAATCGCCCAACGCCTTCGCAAGTTGCTCATTCGGTTGCCGTTCACGTCGGTAACCTTCCTAGCCAATCGGATAACGCAAGCCGGAGGCATGCGTTACATCCGCGCTAACCCGTTTCACTCCAACGCGTTCACTGATAGATTCAACGCAATGATCGCGTAGGACGTTGACAAAATCGGGTCGCTTTCCATCCAGCGCGGGGTCTTGTTAGCAAAGGAACCATCGGCCGCTTGTCGGGTACTCAGGTATTCCGCTAAGTCTTTGGCCCAAAAGACGTTACCGTCCTTGGTCTCGATCTCCTTCCGCCCGTCGGCCGTAAAAGCCTTGGCCATCGCAACCACGTAGTAGAAATACCCTTCTCCACCACGGCCTGCCGGCACTCCAGCCTGCTCCTTCACGTTGTAGTTCTCGCGGATCCACTCCCACGCTTTCTTCAACTCAGGTGTGTTCCTGGAGAGACCGCAGTAGATGAGGGACTTGACGCCCGCATAGGTCATGTTGCCATATGGCCTTGGCAACTCCTTGCCGGAACGCGTCTTCACGACCCCGAACTCGCTGGAGGCATCCGTGTCACCGGGGAGGTAGATGAAGGCCCCCGTACCATCCCCCTCCTTCATAAATTCAATGTCATTGGTCTCAACATGGTCCTGACAGCGGCGGACAAAGGTCAGTGCGTTCTGAAACTCGGGTGACTTCTCATCCATGCCCAGATCCTTCAACGCCTCCAGCGCGAACGCCGTGTTTGACAGGTCCGGTCGCCGAGAGTTGCCGTAGCCGAAACCGCCATACGTGTAGTGCTCGTCCTTCTTGTATCCATGTTCCTCGTCCATCTGGCAGAAGAGGATGAACTTCTTTGCCTTCTCCAGCGCCTCCGCATACTTGGGGTCGTTCAAGGCCTTGAGCGCCATCACCGAGACACTGGTGTTGTAGTTTTCCAGCACGCCAGGGATCGTGATCGCGCCGCTGGCTTGCTGGTTCTTCAGCAGGAAGGCCGCCGTCCGCTCCATGACCTTCTTCTCGTCAGCTGTCCGCTCGCCCGGCATCTTGGCCAGCGCGTAGAGCGCCAGCGCCGGAATGCCCGGCATGAAGCGCTCCTTGGCCTTGCCAAAGGTGCCATCCTCGTTGGATTGCTGCACCAGGTAGGCGGCGGCCTTCTTGATGCCCTCCTGCGCGTCCTTCTTCACGTCCGCCGCCACGACCGCACCGGCCAACAGCAACACACTCACCACGCCCAGCGTCATTCGCATCGTCGTTGCTCCTGATTTCTTCATGGTCCCCTACCCCCTGTCAGCCCGTCTACAAACCCCTCTCGCTACCCTCTCCCACGGAGCGGAGAGGGGGAAACAACAGCCTTTTCCAACGGGCTGCTATCCCCTTACGTTCTACTTCAGTGCCTGGTAGCACAGCGTCAACGCCTTCAGCGCATACCCGGTGCAGAGCACCGGATCATCCTCCATCCACTCCGCCTCGGTGTTGACAAACGAACCATCCTTGGCCTGGATAGCCATCAGGTGTTCGGCCAGGTCAGCGGCCCAGTTGACCTTCTTGCCGTCGGCCAGTTCAAACTCTCTGGCACCCACGGCCGTCATCGCCTTGGCGAACGCCAGCACATAGTAGAAGTAGCCTTTCGCGCCAACGCCGGGGTTCTCCTTTACGCTGTAGTTCTCTCTGAACCATCGAAGCGCGGCCTTGATTTCCGGGGCATCGTCCTTCATCTCGCAGATCAACAGCGACTCGATCATCGCAGCGGTCATCGTGCCGTACGGTTTGGGGGCTGTGCGGCCTTCGCGACCCGTCGTGTTGCCGGCCGCACTGCTGCCGGGCTTATAGTAGGCGCCGCCCGAACCCGCTCCGCCCACGCCCTCCAGATCCGGGTTGGTCTCCGGATGGTCCTGACAGCGCTGGATAAACTTGATGGCGTTCTTGTAGACGTCGGAATCCTTCTTGATGCCCGCCGCTTCCAGCGCATCCAATCCCAACCACGTCTGACTCAGATCGCCGCCTTGTTTTGAATTGTGGTCGTAGCAGAATCCGCCGTCCTTGCCCTGGCATTTCTTCAGGTACTTCGCCGCCTTCTCGATGGCTGTCGCGTGAGCCGCATTCCCGGTCGACTTCAATGCCAGTATGCAGAGCGCGGTGTTGTAGGCGTCCAGGCCCGCACCTTCGATCGCGATCGCACCGTCCGCACGCTGCTGTTTGAGCAGATGCTTCACCGGTTCGCTGATGAAGGGACCGATCCCCTCGCGGTACTTGCGCGGACTGTCGCATAACGCGCTCACGACCAACGCATTGAAGCCCGGCATCAGACGGTGCTTCGCCTTGCCGAATGTTCCGGTCCCTGCGTTGTACTGGTCCACCAGCCAGTTTCCCGCCTTATCGGTCGCCGTCTTCACCGCACGACTCTCGATGGCGCGCAGGTTCGTACCCAACACCAACGCAAGCCCCATCGCCACCCATCGGACCCATCTCATCGCGCCTCCTCCTTGCTTGGCCTCCACCCGAACTCAATCACTTCGCCCGATAGTACCGTTGCAGCTCCTCCGCCACATCGGGGAAACGATCACGCACCAACCCCAGTGTCTCCTGCTGCGTCAACACATTAACGCCCACTTCCGTCGGAACCGAACCCGGGTCGTCTCTGGACCACTGCGCAGTCACCGTCGCTGAACCCTCGTTCAACAGCGCGCCGTCCTTGCCCCTAACCTGACGCCGCAGTTCCGCCAGCAGTTCCCGCACTTCCGTGCTCAAATCCCGGTCCGAAAGCCCACCCAGCTTCGCTTCGATCTCACTCAGCACCTCGCCCTTCAACGCCTCGGGTACGTCCTGCGCACAGGCGATGGCCAGCTTCTCCTTCTCCGACTGCGTCAGCACCTCGATCCGCTTGAAGGCATCCTCCAGAGACGGCGACCTCAACGGCTTCATCGAAGAGGCCCCGCCCTGCGGTCCATCCCCCTCCCCCCACCCATCCGCCGACCTGCGCCCCACGACCGCACTCTGTTCGGGCACCAGGATCGCACAACCCAGCAGCAGCAGCGCCAACCACAATACGCGGCTCCATCCGGGCAAGACCAGCGGAATCAGACGTCCAGGGCGAAGCCCTTCCGCACGGCGCAGCGTCTCCGCGCGCTGCAGTAACGCCAAACTCCGCGATACCGTATCCCGCGGCAACCCGCGACGCAGAAACTCCTCCCATGTAGTCAAATGCTCCTGAAGCGCGGCCACGCGGTCAAACTGCAATGCCACATCACGCAAAGCCGGTCGATAACGAACAAACCCGAAGACTCCAGCCAGAGGAATCAACACCACGGCCAACCAGATCCCCATCAACACACCTAGCGCCAGTTCGGGCCTCACTCGGGCCACGAGAACCAGGAGCACCGAAACGCCCACGGACAATAGAGTAGCCCCACAAATCCAGGAAATCCCTTTGTTCAAGCGCAGCTGCAAGCCACCTCGAACCAATAAGCGTAACAGCTGCCGTTCTTCCATGAGTCTACCCATCGTGCTGAGGGGCAATTGCAATGCCACAAAGAGAACTCTTAAAGTACTCGCGATCCTATAGCACAACCACTTACGCCACAAACAGTAATACCTGTCCCCTTTCGTCAGGGCCTCTCACGCACCTTCGGCGATGTACACCGTATGTACACCTCCGAGTCATTCCGTCACCAGTGCTTGGGCTACTTGGGCGATTCCTGAGAAGCCTGAAAAACCTTGGGCCATGATTGGAGACTCCTGCGCCGCCCTTCTACCGATGGCTCTCCCCACAGTTCTGCTGGAAGCTTCACGCTCCCTTCGCGATATCGAACCCAGAGTTTCTCCTCTTTCTCGGCTTCCGAGGCTTCGCTTTGATACTCCGCCGGCAGTTCTTTGACCGTAACGGCCATCTCCACCGGCTGATCATTGCCCTCCTTCTTCACAACCAGTTTCATGCGATCGCCTGCGATCATCTGCCGCCAGATGCACATGGCCTCGTCTTGGGTCATGCCCTCCTCAAAACGGTTTCCGTTTGCGCTCAGGATGACGTCGCCGTTCTGGATTCCAGACTCGTCCGCAGCCGTACCCGGAAGAACATCCTGCACCACCACGCCCGGGCCGTCGGGAATAATCGTCCATCGAATACCAAGGAAGCCACGGCCCTTCCCCCACTCAGGAAGCAACCGGACAATTCGTTTCCGGAAGATGGCCCTCGCCGCCGCAAGAAGTCGTTGATGCGATTCAGGGGCTTCCGCATCCTGGGCCAGACGCTCGACGATGGGCAACACACCGGCAGGGGCTTCGGCAAGCATTCTGCTCGCATCTTCGCGACGAAGATACTCGTCGTCTTCCAACTGCGCGGTCAACTCTTCGATGCGACGCCCCGACCAAACGGAACCCGATCGTGATTCCTCTTCCGCCCACAGACCTCCCGCGTGCGAAACGGTCAGAACCAGGAAAAGGAGGACACGAAAATCCGCCATGCGCCGACGTTCCCCTTGCGCCCAACACCCACCTCAAGTGTATCAGGCCGGACACCCAAAAGGCATCTGATTTCAACAACCGGACACACCCGACACATTTCTTTTAAAATCATTTTGCAAATTCTTATTGCTTTTTGTTGTTGCCATGCTATCTTATTGTTTATTATATGTTGCTCAAAAAGACAGATGCGAGGGACACCGTCCCTGGGAGCACAGGTTATGATAATGGTCACAGATACCGGAGCACAACAGGCCTTCAACATCCTCTACTTTTGCCACGCCTGCGGGCACCGGCTTCGAGCCGACGAGGTGCGCGCTGCACTGGCGCGGGACGAGTCCCACAACACCGTCGCCTGCTCCAGTTGCGCCAGACAGGGCCGCTGCATCCGCCGTCCGCTGGCGTACGAAGATCGGGTCTTTCAGTCCCACCGAGAAATGGTTCATCGGTCGGCCCCGGACCTGAGTGAGACGGCCCCCATCGCTCCTGCGCCCCATCCCGTGCTGGGCCTTCCGGTCGCGACAGCCTCTGACCGGCGCCGCACGCAGACGCGCGGCACCGCCGCGAAGCGCGCCTGCACGGGTGAACTGGATACACGCCGTGCGCGAAATGATGCGGGCGCAGCTGTTCGCGCCTCTCGCAGCCCGTCGAAGAACACATTTCCCGCCCCACTCCAAAAGAGAGTAGCGGGGCAACAACAGCCCTTTTCTCAACGAACGGCCAGACACCCAACATCCTCATGGATTCTGGCCGGCATGGGTCTTACAGCCTTCCTGGCCGTGCTGGCCTGCGTGCTCCCGACTCCCGGCTCCAGAGCCCGTTCGACCCGCGCACCCCAAGTCAATGAGGCGAGCACGTCGTCTGGCCCTGCCATGCCGACACCCGCATCGTCCGTCTCCCTGGCCGCGACCGTAGCCCCATCGGCAGCTATGGACAGGCCAAGAACGCCGCGGTCCGTCCCCGCCCAGGCCCTGAAGGTGGCGAAGACGCGGTCCGTTCCTGACACACCGAACGCGGAGACCGACTGGGCACGGCCCGGTATGCCGCTCAATCCGAAGTCCAAGGAGAGCGAAGTCGCCGCGGCACGTGCAGCGGAACTGGCGAGATTGCGCGAGTCCTTCGAACAATCGCTGCCGGTGGCCCATCAACTGGGCGTATTCAAGGGAAGGCTGGCGTTCGGCCCGGACGCCAGATCGGGTGTGCAGTTGATGGAGGGCACTGAATCTCTTCGCAAACCGGACGGCAAGGCGCCCTACTTCGATGGCGGACGCACCATCGTCCTTCAGAAGAGCACCTTCGACACGATCGGACCGGGCCACGTAGTCCTCCAATACTCCGCCGCCCGGGACTTCGACATCGTGCTCAGAATCTACGGAGAACACGACGTGAGCAGCACCCTTCACTTGCCCGCCGGCCCGCTGCAGACCAAGGCCATCGCGGTCAGCAACAAACGGGCTTCGAAGGACGGCCTCAAGATGGGCTACCGAGGAAGCTGGGAAGGAAAGGGCTACAGCAAGATCAGGATCGAGTTCAAGAATGTCAAACCCGGCACGCTGGCGCTCTTCCGGATCGGATACTAATGAAACAGGTCCCGTGTGCAGAGCACGGAACCTGTCGAGAACCACCCACTCCGCAATTCGGAGCATGGCCTTACTATGGCGTTTGCCTCTGGCTTGCGCGACGCAATCCGAAAGAACGTTGATCAAACCGGACCGATCCCTTAGCTCGCCAGTGCGTCGCCAACTTTCGTCACGTCACCTGCGCCCTGCGTGAGGACCAAGTCGCCCGGACGCGCCCATGACCGCATCTCGGCCACGGCCTCATCCCGTGTTTTGCAGACGCAGACCGAACGATATCCCCGTCCAAGAACTTGTATAGCCAACTCCTCAATCCGCGCCCCCGGGATGGGCGCCTCACTGGCCGCGTAGACGGGCAGCAGGAGTATCCGTTCGGCATGGCTGCTGGCCAACGCGTCGGCGAAGTCGTCCATGAGCGCCAACGTTCGCGTGTAACGGTGTGGTTGGAAGACGATCGCCAATCGGCCTTCGGAGGAAGCGGCTCGCGCCGCCCGGAAGGTCGCCCGCAGTTCGGTCGGGTGATGGCCGTAATCGTCCACGATGCGAGCGCCGTTGCACTCGCCTTTGATCTCAAAGCGCCGTCCCACGCGATCACAGGTGGCCAAAGCACGCCGCACCATCTCCTCGCCCACCCCCAGACGCCAGGCCACGGCGATCGCCGCCATCGCATTCAGCACATAGTGGCGCCCCGGCATCGCCACGCGCAGGTCGCGCCAGGCACCGAAGGGTCCGCGCGCCGTGAAGCACGCCGACTGCGGAGTCTCGACGAGGTCCTCCGCGCGGAAGAGACGCTCCACCTCGAAACCATAGTCGAAGGCCGCCACGCCCGTCCGGGAAGCGGCGTCCCGTAAGGCGTCCTTCGTCCGCGGATCGTCACCGCAACCGACCATCGCCGCCATCGGATCGCCGCTCTCCGCCGCGCTACTCATGAACTGCGTCAAGGCCTTCTGCAACGCGTCCATCGAGCCGTAGTGCTCCAGATGGTCGTTGTCGATGTTCGTCACGATAGCGATCGACGGCTTGACTTCGAAAAGCCGGTTGTCGGATTCGTCGGTTTCAAGGACAAACTCAGGACGCACGCCGGGCACCGGCAACCGGCCCAGGCGGAAGTTGGACTTCAGTGAAGGGACCACGCCGCCGACGAGCACCGTCGGGTCGCGCCCGGCCTCGATCAGCAGGCGACCCGTCAGCCAGGTGGTCGTCGTCTTGCCGTGCGAACCCGTGACGCAGATCGCCCGCGTGCCATGGAGCAGGCGTCCGAGCATCTTCATCCGAACGTTGATCGTCTTGCCCTGCGCCCGCGCGGCGGTCAGTTCCGGGTGATCCTCGGGCACGGCCGGCGTGTAGACCAGCTCGTCGCAGTCACGTACGTGCGCGGCCGAGTGACCAACCTGGATATCCAGGCCCAGGCCGCGCAGATGAGCGACCTGGCCTTCGTCCGAACAGTCGCACCCAGAGACGATCGCGCCGCGGGCATGCGCCAGTTCCATGAGCGCGCTCACGCCGATCCCGCCGGCCCCCATGAAATGCACGCGCCGGCCGGCCAGCGTGTCGCTGCCGGCCCACCGCCCGACGTCCGTCACTGCCGCGCTGGTCACCGAAGTACTCCTTTGCCAAACTCAACGGTTGTGCACCTAACACAGAACCACGGCTCTCAGATGAACCTTCACGCCACGCTGGCGTGGACGGCGTCAGGGGTGGCGGGGGGCGTGGCGTGCGGGGGGGTTGCGGCGGCGCGGACACCGGCGAGACGCTCCAAGCGGTCCACGACCTCGGCCGCCGCATACGGTCGCGCCAGCGACGCGGCGGCTGCGGCCATGCGCCGGCGGCGTTCGGGCTGCAACACGGTATCCGCAATCCGGCGCGCCAGGCGTTCCTGATCCAGTCTGGCCTGCGGGAACGTCCATGCCGCGCCGGCCTCCTGAAAGACCCGGGCGTTCGCCGTCTGATGATCATCCGCCGCATGCGGGTAAGGCACCAGAACCGACGGTAGCGCGAAGGCCGCTAACTCCGCCATCGTCGTTGCACCGGCCCGAGCCAACACGACGTCGGCTTGAAGGTACAGATCCTCCATCGCCTCCGTGAAAGAAACCACCTTTCCGCGGACGCCAGCCGCCGCAAAAGCCTCCGACGCGCGCGTACCGTCGTCACGACCGGCCACCAGCAGCACGCGGAGATTCGGCACGACCTTCTTCACCTTGGGCCAGAGCTGCACGGTCAGTTCGTTCAGGAACCGAGCGCCTTGCGAACCGCCCAGGACCAGCAGGACCGGCTCGCCGGGAATCGCCCGTGTCTCCAAGTTTCGGCGCGTCGCCTTGAGCGACGCATCCACCACGTTCCGGCGCAGCGGATTGCCGACGTGTTTGATCTTCCTCGAACAGTGCAGGTGCCGGCCGGATTGCAGAAACTGCACGCCCACTTCATCAGCGAAGGCCGACAGCTGGCGCGTCACTTTTCCGGGAATGACATTCTGTTCGAGCATCAGACAAGGCACTTCGATACCCCAAGAGACCAGGACAGGAAGCGCCGAGGCGTAACCACCCAGACCAACGACGGCCTGCGCCCCGAATTCGAGGATCAGTTTGCGCGCCTGCATGTACCCTTGGCATGCATGCATCGTCTTGCGCGCCACCTGTAAACCCAGCAGGCCACCCTTCAACGAAGGCAGGAGTTCGAGCCGGTGGCCATGAAGCGGAACGAGGCGTTCCTCCAGACCACCGTGCGCGCCCATGAAGAGGACCTGGTTCTGCGGATCCCGCGATACAAACTCCTCCGCAATCGCCAATCCCGGAAACAGATGCCCGCCAGTACCTCCGCCCGCAATGACCAGACGCATGGAGATTCTCCTTGTCGTCGAAACTTAAGGATGTGGCCGGGCGCTGACGCATCCGTGCCTGTTCATAAGTTTCGGCAAGTAAAGCGTGAACCTTGCGTGAATTACAGCTCTTCGTTGCAAGTTCACGGGGCCACCAGGCCCAATCGCGTTTGACTCTTCCGCCTCACCGGACGATACATCTTACCGTGCCTGCGTCAGCAGCAGTGCGAACAGATGGTCTGAACTGTTTTGAAGACCGGCCTGGCACGCACGTTAAAGGTTAGAGGAAACCATTGCACAAGGAGTCATACCATGGCCAGCAGAAAAGTGTGGGTAGTGGCGGTGATGGCCGCGTTTCTGGCGATTTCCGGTCGCGTGACGTCAGCCGGTGAAGTGACCGACTTGGAGGCCAAACTGGGCGCACTCGAGGATCAGATGGACCAAGAGAAGGACAAGACCAAGAAGGAAGACCTGAAGAATCAGGAAAAAGCGCTTAAGCAACAGCTCAAGGCGGCCAAGGTGGCAGAGAAGGCCAAGGAAGCCGACAAGGAAAAGGCGGATAAGGGCAAGACGGCAGCGGCTGAAGCCAAGAAGTCCGAAGCGCGGGGCCTCAATAAATTTTCGCGTTTCTGGACCGAGGAGGTCGGCAAGCCAATGCGCAAGTTCTTCCACGGGAGCTAGCGCTATAACGAACGTTGCCTCAGCGGACACAGAACGCATGGCGAGCTGCAGGAAAAGCCGTGATCCACTCTCCGTGAGTTATGTGGCTGGCGGTTCGTTGTAGTATCCATGGCTCCTGGCTCTTGCAGTATGGTGAGCGCCTTGGCGGTCGACGTCGTGGTCGTTCCCCTGGCGCGCTCCGTGATAGTGACCGTATTGGCGGACCGCCTCATACATGGCGACCACGTTGGCGGTCGGCGAGTTGTCCTGCAGAGCGTGTGTGGGTGCGAAGGCGTAGCCGCCGCCAGGCATCATGACGTCCAACGTCTCGCGGGCATTGCGCGCGGTCTCTTCGGGGGTGCCGAACGAGACGGGCCCGGCCGTCGAGATGGCGCCGTGGAAGGCGAGCCGGTTGCCGTACCGTTGCTTCAGGTAGGCCGGGGCCATGTCTTTCGCTTCCGGCTGCAGCGTGTCCACCCCTGAAATGCCCATCTCAATGAATTCATCGAAGGCCCAACTGCTCGACCCGCAGCAATGAATCATCACGGGAACACCGAATGACTTCGCCACATCGACCAGGCGCTGGTGGCGTGGGCGCAGGATGCGGCGATAGATGTCCAGGCTGACCATCGGTCCGATCTGCGTGCCGAGGTCCTCGCCCATCCAGAGGAAATCGATCCGTCCGCGGCCGGCTTCCAGCTCGCGGCGCATCACTTCGCAGTCGTGGTCGATCTTACGGTCAATCAATCGCAGCCCCGCGGGATCTTCCTCGATCAGGTCGACGAGGACCTGCTCCATGCTGCGGAGCACCCCGGTGCCGTTGATGATGTCGCCGGTGCCGGCACCGCCGACGTGGAGGGCGAAGCCGCCCTTCCCCTCGCACTGTGAAGGAATGGCGCTGTAGTCATAGTGGTCTGGCGACGGCAACGGCCATGCTTCGACCTGCTCAACCGTAGCCTCTTTGAGAGGAAAATCGCAGAAGTCCCAGTAGCCGCCGGAACCGTGCTCGATCCAGCGTGTCCGCACGCCGCGGATATCCACGTGCCGACCGGGAATATCGGCGTGCAGTTTCGGTCCGACGTACGGCGCGCCAACGCTGCGGAAGTCGACCCCCAGCGCGCGCAGCAGTCCTTCGCCGTCGCTCTCCTTCAGTCCGAAGTGCTCCTTCAGTCGCCGGTCGATGCCGCCGTTGGCGCCGTAGTTGACCGGCACGCGGTCGGATTCCTGGCGCGCGAAAAAGCGTTTGACGCGTTCTCGGGGCGTGATCGTTTCCATTCATTCTCCTGTGCATGATGCTCAGGAATGGTATGATCGCCCTCCCCTGCGCAACCTGCGTATTGGGCCCTCGTTCCTCCAGGGGAGAAGGCCACACCGTCACTTCTACACCTTCCCCATCCTTCCGGGTATGGACGAAAGGCGCAGGGGATTGTAATATTTCGTCAAACTCATCGATCGTGGCCGGGAAGGAGATGGTCTCTTTTGGGCACATCAGGCCTCACCGGCGCAACGCCGTTCATCGCGCTGGCCAACCACTATCACTTCTACCGCAGACAGCGGCTCGGGTTCGGGTGCGTCAAGAGCCGGATGCTGCTCTGGTGTCGGAGCGGATACGGGCGCGTGATCGCCAACGACACCGTCTGCGACCTGCTACCCGACGAGTACCTCTTCCTGCCGTGGGGGCATGCCATCGAATACCGGGCGGACGCCACGCAGCCGTTCTGGGTAGCGGGCATCCACGTCATTCCTGTGTGCGCACGTAGACCGCCGGCTGCGTTCCATGTGGCGCACTCGCAGGAGCATCCCCTCTCCAACGCCCCCTGGCGCTGCGACCGTAAACTGCCGGGTCTCGATGGCTTGGTCCAAGGGTCGCTCCTGGCCCGACCTGGCTTGGCGCACCTGGCCGAGTACATCCTGGCGCTCTTCACGCCGCGCAATCCAGACGAGTCCCTTTCACGAACACTGGCGCAATTGCTATTGGACGAACTGGCGCGTGTGGAGCCCGTCCACCAGGCCGGCCAGACGCTGCCGATCGAACTGACACGCCTGCTGAACTTCATCGCGACCAACCTCCATCGCCCCTTGAGCACCAGCGACCTGGCCGCCGAATTGAAGAGCAGCGCGTCGACGGTCCTCCGCCTCTTCCGCCGACACCTGCGCATGACGCCAGTGGAGTGGATCCGCGGGCAACGCATGGAACAGGCCGAGCGTTTGCTGCGCACGACGCCGCTGCCGGTGCGTGACGTCGGATTTCAGGTCGGCATCCCCGACCCGTTCTACTTCTCGAAGCTCTTCAAACGCGAGAAGGGCCTAACGCCGGGTGCGTGTCGACGGCGGTGACAAGGTGCTGGTCCCGGAACAGAACGCGGCGCTGGAGACCGCGCCGACGCGCAGGGCCACCAGGAGCGGGCGATCGAGTATTTTCGCCTGCCCTTCAAGCGCATTCGAGACATGGACGTTTTACCTATCGCACCATGAAGGCCAACCGCGACCCACATCCCTTCATACCCGAGTTGTCTTTCCTACCCGTCCGCAGACAATACGCACATCATGGCCGATCGAGGACGACGCCCGCAGGCGCCCAAGAAGGACCACGGCATCGGTCGCGGTCATGGCATGCACCACCGACGCGGCGACGGTGCCCCACGGCGCATCGGCACCGGCCGGAAGCGCGTAGATGAACAGCAGCGCGAAGGCAACTGGACCTCCCGCGGCGACGACGAATTGGAGGACCTGCCGATCTCGCAGCGCATGAAGACACAGGGCGTGCGCCTCGAGGAACTGGCCGAAGCCGCCACTAAAGGCGCTCACCTGGAAGGACTCAAAGCGGCCGGTACCGTCGTCGAACTGCAAAAGGGCTGCTGTCTCGTCCACCTGCACCAGATACCCGACCTTCCGGGCGGCCGGACGCCGTTGCCCAGGCTCTTACGGACCATTCCACGCGGCCTGATGAAGAACTACGATCTGGGTCTGGCCAGCCTGGCCGCCGTAGGAGATGCCGTCGAAGTCTTGATCCCCCCCACGCACGGAAACGAGGAGTATGAGGCGATTGTGTCCCGCGTCGAGCCGCGCCGTTCGGAGTTCCGCCGCATGCATCCGTCCGGCCGTTCCATCCAGACCCTCGCCGCCAACGTCGATCGGATCACCATCGTAGCTTCCGCCGACGAACCGCCCTTCCGACCCGGCTTCGTTGACCGCGTCCTGGTCTGCGCCACCGCCTGTCAACTTCCCGCCGCTCTGGTCCTCAACAAATGCGATCTGGGGGTCCAGGCGGACGACGAGGAACTGCTGTGCGCCTACCGTCGGATCGGGGTGCAGGTTCTGGTGGTCAGCGCGACGCGAGGTGACGGTCTGGACGAACTGCGTAACCTGCTGGCCTCGGGCCGCGCGGTCCTGACCGGCCATTCCGGCGTCGGAAAGTCGTCGCTGCTGGCCGCAATTGTGCCCGAACTTAAAGAAGAGATCCTGGTCGGCGAGATCAGCAAGTACAGCGGCCGTGGCGTGCACACAACGACCCACGCACGGCTATACCACACCTCATGGGGCGAGGTGATCGACACACCGGGTATCCGGGAATTCACTCCGGCCGACACGGACCGTCAGAACCTCTGGGCCTGGTTCCCCGAGATCGCCTTGCGCAATGGGCAGTGCGGTTTTTCGAACTGCACGCACCGGCACGAGAAGAAGTGCGCCGTCCTGGCAGCCGTCGCCAGTGGCGAAATTCATCCGCGCCGACACGAATCGTATCACCGGATCTACGAAACCCTACCCGTGTGACCGCCA
>CAYSBP010000016.1:0-26619 GCA_964429255.1 uncultured Planctomycetia bacterium | reverse complement strand
GTTGTTCCTTAGACTCGACCGTCCGAGGTAACTGATAGAACATTCACCTCTCCCATGAAGATAGCGTAGCGGAATGGAGGTGGAATTCAATGGGGTAAAGAGCACAAACCTTCCCTCTCCCCGATCAACGCCAGATTCGTTGCGTCGGTGATGCGAACCTTCACGTACTGCCCGGCCAGTTCACGACCGCCGGGGAAGTGCACCAGCCGGGAATGGCGCGAACGGCCCGTCACGCGTGTCACGTCGCGCTTGCTGACGCCTTCGACCAGGACCGCTTCAACCTGCCCGATTCGCGTGCGGTTCTTTTCCAGCGAAATGCGCTCCTGCACGCCGGCCAGTTCGTGATGCCGTGCTTCCTTTACTTCCCGCGGCACGTCGTCGGGCAAACGCATCGCCGGCGTGCCTTCACGCACCGAGTACTTGAAGACATAGCTGAACGAGAAGCGGACTTCTTCAAGCAGTGAGACGCTCTGCCGGAACTCGTCGTGGGTTTCGCCCGAGAAGCCGACGATCCAGTCACCGGCAATCTCGATCTCCGGGCAGTGTTTCCGGGCCGCCGCCACCACCTCCAGGTACCGCTCACGCGTATATCCGCGCCCCATCTTCCGGAGAATACGGTTGGAACCCGACTGCGCCGGCATGTGGATGAACGGCATGACCTTGTCGCCCAGATCGTGCATCACCTGGAAGAGTTCTTCGCGGCACTCTTCAGGATGGCTGGTCACGTAGCGGATGCGGCGCAACCCAGGGATTGGATGGAGCGCCTTCAGGAGTGCACCCAGGTCCGTTCCCAAATCGCGGCCATACGTGTCGATGGTCTGGCCCAGCAGCATCAGCTCGCTGACACCGTCATCGGCCAACCGGCGTGCTTCGGTGCAGATCTCCTCGACGCTCCGGCTGACTTCCGGTCCGCGCGTGTAGGGCACCACACAGTACGTGCAACGCTTGTTGCAGCCGCGTGCGACAGCCAGATACGCCTGGAAGGGCGAATCGCGCCGCGCCAGCGTCTCGCCGAAGGCCATGTCCGGCTTCTCATCGACCGCAACCAGGGGCGTCTTGGCGCCTTCACGGACACGGTCCAGCAGATGAGGAATCTCATCCAGCATCCGCGTGCCGACGATCAGGTCGACATGAGGGAAACGCTCGGCGATGTGCGCCGCTTCCTTCTGGGCCAAGCAACCCATCACCACGATCAGGAAGCCCGGCTGGTTTCGCTTGCGCCGCTTGAGTACGCCCAGCAGGCTGTAGACGCGGTCTTCCGCGTGCGCGCGAACCGAGCAGGTGTTGATGAGGAGCACGTCGGCCTCGTCCTCGTCCTCAACGAAGGAAGCGCCCCGCCCTTGCAGCGCACCGGAGACCATCGCGCTGTCGTACTTGTTCATCTGGCAGCCAAAGGTCATCACATGCGCCTTCAGCCCGTTCGCCGCGAGGCGCTCGGTCAGTGGCGTGGTGAAGGTTTTCGCAAGGCCGCTCGACATGGGGGGAAAGTTACCTTAGCGAGGTGAGTATTACAAGGATGGCCATCCCGCCTGCGCCTCGAACAGCAAAATACTTGCCGCCACGGCGGCGTTCAGACTCTCGGCATGGCCACGCATTGGGATCGTGACGCGTTCCCGGCAGGCGACCTCCATCGCCGCGGGAAGACCTTCCCCTTCGCTGCCGATGCAGAGCGCCAGTGGGCGGCGCTTCCAGTCGAATGTGCGGTAGCTCGCCCCATCGGACGCCGCCGTCGCCACCAGACGTACGTTGCGGGCCATCGCTTCAGTGATGAAATCGGTCGCCTTCGTGCGCACCAGCGGAAGTGTCAAGAGCCCCGCGGAAGTGGAACGGACCACTTTCGCATTGAAGAAGTCCGCCGTGTCTTCCAGTGCCACCACGCCGGTCGCGCCGGCCGCTTCACACGAGCGGATGATCGTCCCCAGATTTCCCGGATCCTGGATACCGCAGGCCACCACGATCAGCGGCTCTTCGTTGGCCTCCAACACCTGCGGCAGTGTGAACTGCGGGATCTTCACCACCGCCGCAATGCCTTGCGGCGTCATGACATCGGCGATCTTCTTGAAGACGTCCTTGCTGACCTTGGTCAGCGGCACCTTGCGCGCGCGGGCGGCGTCCACCAGCGATTCGTCATCCAGGATGTGCGGGCAGTAGATGACCTCGCGCACCTCCGTCTGAGGGAGCGCCAGCGCCGCCGCGACGCCGCGCCGTCCTTCCAGGAAGAACTCGCCGCGATCGCGCCGCACCTTGCCGTCCTTGCGAAGTTCGACCAGTTGCTTCACATGTTCGTTCTGGGGGGAGGTGATGTGTTGCTCGGTGCTCACGGTTGTTCGCTCCTGACTCCTGGCTTCGATGTCGGATGTGTCAGATCTGTCAGACCTCATTCCTCGATCCTTCCCTCGATCCTTCCCTCGATCCTTCCCAACCCCATCATTCCCGTCACGTCCAATCCGTCGCGCAGCATGTAGGCGACCCAGTTGATCCGTTCCTTCACGGGCCCGTCTTCGGGGAAGTGCGGGACCACCGTCGGTATCAGCCCGCCCGCAAAGCGCAGGATCTCGGGCAGACTGTGCTGAACGTTGGCTGCATCTTCCGCACGCGTCACGTTCAGGATGATCCCTGCTACCGGAATCTGCGCACGGCGCAACTCGCGCAGCGAAAGCAACGTATGGTTGATCGTGCCCAGGCCGGCCCGCGCCACCAGTAACACCGGCAGCTTCAGTTCGGCGATGAAATCGAGTTGCAGGACGTTCTCGTCGAGGGGGACCAGCAACCCGCCGATGCCTTCCACGATCACCATGCTGTGCCGGGCATGCAACCCGCGCCAGGCCTCACGTGCGAGGTCCAGGTTGAGCGGCACGCCTTCCTCCTTGGCGGCCGGCACAGGCGCGAGCGGCGCGCGGAGGCGGATCGGGACGAGCTTCTCCACCGGTTCAACAGCATCCGAAGCGGCATGCAGTGCTTCCGCATCCGCCCACGTGCCGTTCTCCTGTCCGGTGACGACGGATTTGAAACCGACCGCGTCGAGGCCCTTCTCGCGCAGCAGGCGCACGATGGCGCAGGCGACGAGCGTCTTGCCCACCCCGGTGTCCGTCCCCGCGATGAAAAGCCCACGCGCCATCGATTCCCGTCCTACGAAATGAGCCACAGATGAGGACCGCACGCACAGAGAAGAAGGTGTTGCCCCCATCCCGCACTGGTTAAACCACCACCTTCCTTCCCGGGTGGCGAACCGCGGATGTCCTGGAGGAGGATGATACCGGGTGCCACCGCCGCAACAAGGATGAGTAGACGCGTCTCCATGTGCGGGAAAACAGGCGGCTTCGGCCTTCCGTCCTGCTTACGGCACGGTCGAGCGCATCCGCCCATTTTCATGATCGTGCTTACGTCTTGCCAAACGCCAACGCTGCCGTTAAGCCATCCTTTTTGAATCCCCCAACCATGAGGAGGCGACCATGGATTTTCCTGCCCAGTGGGAGTGTTACCGGAAGTGTCTTTGTGTCTGTTCCGGGATCGGGCTGACCCTCGATTACAGCCGCATGGGTTGTCCGGACGAGTTTCTTGGGCGGATGCAGGATGCGGTGGCCAACGCGTTCGACGCCATGGCGCAGCTTGAGAAGGGCGCTATCGCTAATCCTGATGAGAAGCGCATGGTCGGGCACTACTGGCTGCGGTACGCGGCGCTGGCGCCGACCGCCGATCTGCGGCGTGACATCGAGTCGACCGTTTTGGCCGTGAAGCGTTTCGCCAGGGCGGTGCACGCCGGGAAGATCAAACCGCCCCGGGCCAGGCGCTTTGCCAAGCTGCTGGTCATCGGCATTGGCGGATCCGCGCTGGGGCCGCAGTTCGTGGCGAGGGCGCTTGGCACACCCAAAGACAAGATGCAGGTCTACTTCTTCGACAATACCGATCCGGATGGCATGGACGTCGTGCTTTCACAGCTGGCGGCGACCGGGGCGGGCTTGAAGGACGTTTTGGCGGTGGTGATCTCGAAGAGCGGCGGCACCCAGGAGACGCGCAATGGCATGCTGGAGGCCGAGGCGGCGTGGCGGAAGGCGGGCTTGACCTTCGCGGCGCAGGCTGTTGCCATCACGCAGGAAGGGAGCCTGCTCGATCGACACGCCGTCAGTCAAGGATGGCTGACCCGGTTTCCCATGTGGGACTGGGTGGGTGGTCGCACCAGCGAGACCAGTGTGGTGGGCCTGCTTCCCGCGGCGCTTCAGGGGTTGGATATCGACCACCTGCTGCGCGGCGCGAGGGAGATGGACGAGGTGACGCGCAAACGGGACCTCCGGGCCAACCCCGCCATGCTGCTCGCGGTGCTCTGGCACTTTGCCGGCGATGGGCGGGGCGCCAAGGATATGGTCATCCTGCCCTATCGTGATCGCCTGGAACTCTTCGCGAAGTACCTTCAGCAACTGGTCATGGAGTCGCTGGGCAAGGAGAAGGACCTGGCCGGTTGCGTTGTCCATCAGGGTCTGGCGGTCTACGGCAACAAGGGTTCCACGGATCAGCATGCGTACGTCCAGCAACTCCGGGAGGGCCTGAACAACTTCTTCGTCACCTTCATTGAGGTGCTTCGCGACCGGGCCGGTCGTTCGATGGAGGTGGGTGCGGGTGTGACCAGCGGCGATTTTCTGTCCGGGTTCCTGCAGGGCACGAGGCAGGCGCTGCATGAAAAGGGCCGCGGGTCGATGACGTTGACCATCGATGTCCTGGATCCCGCCGCGGTGGGGCGATTGATTGCGTTGTACGAGCGCGCGGTGGGCTTCTACGCGACGCTGGTGGGGATTAACGCCTACCATCAGCCCGGGGTAGAGGCTGGCAAGAAGGCGGCGGGTGAGGTGATCGTGTTGCAGGAGAAGATCATGGCGCAGCTGCGCGCCCACCAGGGCCGAACCTTCAACGCCGAGCAGCTTGCGGTGGCTTTGGGAGAAGAGGCCCAGGTCGAGCGGGTCTTTCTGATTCTTCGCCATCTGGCGGCCAACCCGGAGAAGAAGCTCAAGTCCGCAGCAGGGAGGACATGGTTCGAGACGCGATACGGTTTGAAGGCATAGCAGCCCGTTGGAAGACCCCTCTCCCTGCCCTCTACCCAAGGGGCGAAGGGGGAACGACGGCCCCTTTTCCATCGGGTGGTTAGCGCGGTGCCCGCTGGGTGCCATGGATACACATTCGTTGGGCCGAGCGGTATTCGGTGCGGTTGAAATCAGCTGGAGGAAGGCATGTCGAATGCATTTTGCGGGATCGTTTTGGTTCTTCTGCTTGCGCCTGTACTTCTCGTTTCGGTTGCGCTTTCCGAGGAAGATGGCGGGAACGGGACGAATCCGCCGGTGGCCGGGGCGAGCGACGATGGACGCAAGCTGGAGATTCCAAAGACCGAGCATCCCTACGGGCTGCCCGTGGGAGCCTCTCGCGAGGGTTGGGCGCTCTACCTGAAGAACGATTTCGCCGCGGCGGAGAAGGCGTTGCTTCAAGCGGTTGAGAAGGACGCCGGGGATCTGGACGCGTTGGAGGGTCTGCGTTCGGTCTACGTGGCTTGCGGCCAATACCGGGAGTCGCAGGAGACGAACTTCCGGATGCTGAGCGTGGCGTCCGGATCGCCTCTCGCCGTCATCTTCCTTCGGCGCGCGATGGAGGCGCTGCCCTTTGTCGAGAGCCGGGCGCGTCTGCTGGAGACGCTGGGGAAGGCGGAGCAGGGTGCCTCCCCTTCAGTGCGTCTGGTGATGCGCGAACTGCGGGCCGTGCTGCTCGCGGAAGCCGAGCGGTTTGCCGAGGCGAAGAAACAGCTCGATGGGCTCGGCTACGTGGACCGTTGGCTCTTTGTCGCCGGCCCGTTCGGTGTCGCGGACCGGAACAACCGGATGGAACGGCGATTCGCTCCGGAACGGTCCTTGAAGAACCTTTCGTTTGTGGACGAGAAGGGGAATGCGGTTCCGGTTCGGGAGCAAATGCCCGTTTCCTTCCTGCAGTTGGATCTGGGCATGTTGTTCCCCGAAGCGCGGGGCCTGTTCTATGCCTGTGCCAACCTGGAGAGCGAGCGCGATCAAGACGTCACGCTGGTGCCCATGGCGCCGAACGGGTCCCGTTTCTACCTGCGCGGACTTCCCATTCTCCTGGATCGCGAAGCGCAGTATCCCAGGCAGCCGCCCTTGCTGCGCGTGCGGTTGCTGAAGGGACCGAACCTTTTGATGGCCAAGTTGCCGGTGGCGGGGTCGTTGAGCGTTCGGTTGCTCGATCCCGACTTGGGACCTGTCACGGGCGTCCAGACGGCTCCGGTCGCTCCCGACGTTCTGGCGGCGCACGAAGTTGTTCCGGTCAGGGGCTTTCTCTTCTCGACGGAACGATCCGGTCTGCTGTCGGCGTACTTTCTGAAAGACACGAAGGAAGGGGAGACGCTGCGGAGCATGGCGCAGGGGGATGCGCTCAGTGTTTCTCGGGCGGTGTGGCTGGAGGGTGCCGCGCGTGAGGAGAACGACCTTGCGGCCCGGGAAACGGTGGCCCGAACCCTGTTGGCCAGTTTCCCGGATTCGGTCGGGTTGTTGGACACGGTGGCGGTCGTGCTCGACGACGTCGGTCGGGAGGCGGGCCACACCGATGCGCGCTTCGGGGAGGAAGCGCGTCGCGTTCGGGAGCGTGCGCTGGAGCGGATGTCCACGAGCCACCAGCACTTGCTGGGTTTGGGCCGTTTTTACCAGGCGCGGCGGTCCAAGGAGAAGGCGTTCGATACGTTCAAGGCCTGCGTCGATGCGCATCCGAACTCGGCGATCGCCCATCGAAGTCTGGGCGAGATGTATCTGGAGCAGAATCTACCGGTGCAGGCCCAACGGCATATCGAAAAGGCGGCGGAACTGGACGAGGCCTGCCTGCCGGCGCTGGGGCGTTTCCATACGGTCCATGGAAATCGTCTGCGGGCGCGGGAGGTTGACGAGCGGTTGCGTGTGCTGGGGCGTCTTTCGCCCATTGGGCTCTTCCAGGACATGCTGGCGGAAGGCGAACTGGATGCGGCCGCGCGGTTGCTGGACGAGCAGGAGCGGCTTCGGACCGACCTTGCGGATCAGTTCCTCCGTCTGCGGGTGGATCTGGCCGTCGAGCGCGGTGACCTTCCGTTGGCGCACGAACTACAGGGGAAGATCGTGTCGCTGCAGCCGCGCAATCGGGCGGCACGGATGGAATGGGTGGAACTTGCGCTCCGGATCGGACGGGATGAGGTGGCGCGCGAAGCGCTGGCCGCCTGGCTGAACGTGCATCCCGGCGATTTCGACGCTCGACGCCGTTTACGAGAACTGGAGGGGAAGGGCGGCGACCGGTGGTGGGAGGCGTACGACGTAAAGGTGGACCAGGTGGATACCTCGGCGTTTACGCAGGATCAATACCCGCGCTCGAATCACGCCTGGATCGTGGACTTCATGGTGGTCAAGGTCTTCCCGGATTACTCGCGCGAATCCTATGTCCACATCGCGCAGAAGGTGTTGAACCAGGAGGGCATCAACGAGTTGTCGGAAGTGCTGGTGCGGGCACAGCGGGAGTCCATGGTCTTCATCCGGACGCTGAATCAGGACGGCACGAGCTATCAGCCGGAGAACGTGCACGACTTCAACCTGGCACGTTCGGCCAGTTTCATGAAGGTCGGCCCAGGGTCGATTCTCGAACACGCCTACCTGGAACACGAGGATGCCGACGAGGCCGATCCGCAGTTCAGCATGGCCTTCAACTTCATGGCCCTTGATGCGCCACGAGCGGTGTCCCGTTGGGTGGTCATGTTGCCCAAGGGTGTGCCGGTGAATATCCGGAAGGTCTGCCCGGAGCTGATCGAAGAGAAGATCCTGCCGGGGCCCGAAGGGTACACGGTATATCAGTGGACGAACAAGACGGTGGAGGGGATCAAGGTCGAACCGTTCATGCCCACCGAGCGCGACCAGGAGGTCATCCCGCTTGTCTTCATCGAATCGGCGGAGCGGCCTTTCCGGGCCACGGGGTGGCTGGCGCAGCGGCAGCGGCACTTCCTTCCCGAGGAGGCCCGTCAGAAAGCGCGCGAGTTGGCCGGACCGTACAAGGACGCGGCGCGGCGTTTTGCCGCAATCGTCGAGTGGGTGCGGACGAACATTCAGCCGGGGCGCGAGGCGGGCACGATGGACGACGTGTGGACCTTGCGTGCGGGGAATGTGAACCAGATGGCCGACCTGGCGCAGGCGATGTGCCGTGCGGCGGACCTGCCCGTTCGCAGCGCGTACGCGAACCGCGCGTATGTGCCGGGGCGGCACTGGGTGGGCCGTAACGACCGCCGCGTCTGGGAGCCCAGTGTGTTCGCTTCGTTCGGGGGTGGAGGACGGTTTCTGGTCTTCGAGCCGGAATCGGGTCCGGATCTGTGGATGCAGTTTGCCGGCCATCCGCAGTACACGCCGCCCGAGTTGGTCGTGGACCCGCAACCGGGTTTACTGGCTTTGTCCGTGGGGGATGAAGGGTTGCGCGTGAAGCGGGTGCTGGCCGAGGCGCTGGGGTTGAAACCCGTATCCTCGGGTTCGAAGGTGACGTTGGACGAGGATGGTGGCGCCGTCGTGCACGGTTCGCTGCAGTTCAACGGCGTTCTGGCCGCGCGGTTGAGGCAGGTGCTGGCCGATCCGCGTCGCGCCGCGCAGGCCCAGCAGGGCATCGTTCAGCGGATGTGGCCGCGGATCGCGCCGGGCGACCTGCAGCTTCACGGCCAGTCCGACATCCGCAAACCGTTGCGTCTGGTATATGGCGGCACGCTGGCCCACCACGCCGCACGGGCGGGCCAGACCTTCTTCCTTCGCCCGTTCCCGTTGCCGTCCATGCCGTTGCAGATGCAGGGGCCGGCGGAGCGCGTGCACGACATCGTTGTCAAGCCCGAGATGAGCGATGAAATGAGCGAACTGGATGCGTCCTGGACGTATGAAGCACCTCCGGGTTTTGGTTGGGTCGAGGTTCCGGACGATCTGTATCTGTGCACCGAGTTCGGTTTCTATCTGGCGGACTTCAATGTCACGGGGCGAACGCTGACGTGCAACCGGTCGTATCTGCTGCCCGCGCAGCGGATCGTTCCGGACAAGTACCCGCCATTCCAGGCTTTCCTGCGCGGCATCGCGGCGCTGGAGCAGCAGCGCATCGCCTATGCGCGGTTGAACTACCCGGGACTTTCTGGACCACCGATGCCTCTGTTGAGCCTTGGCTACGCGAATCACGTCAGCGAGGAGGACGCCGGCAAGGTGAAATGACGGCGTCGTTTTCGGTAGGGGGGGCAAGAAGGGGATCGCAGGGACCCGTCGAGAAGGACGGGCACCTCGATGTCGCACACCATACGCTCTGTTCACGCGGAGTCGGCTGAACGATTTCCAGGACATGGGCACAGCGTCCGCGTGATGACCATGATTCTCCCGCGACCTGCCTGAATTCCCGGCGAACAGGCGTTCAACGCACGAGGAAAACCGCGTAGGGCGGAACCTTGTCACAGCAGAAAGCTACCTGCCGGGCCGTCTCGCTGTGGCTGAACGCAAGACTGCGCGGTGTCTGTCCGGGCGAGTAGAGCAGCACGTCCAGCGGCGCCTGCGCGCAGTGCAGCGACACCTCCAGTCCTTGCACCTCGGACGTGGGCGAAGCGACGATGTGGATCGTCTGCGCGCCGGTCGGAAGGCGGTAGTGTGTCACGCCGAATCGGCCGGTTTGCGCGGCTATGCACAGCGGTTGTTCGCCGAGGACGAAGCGCACCGCTTCGGCCAGGGCTGGTTCGTTCTTCACGCACGGGACATACGCCACACGGCCTTGGCCGCAGGCGACCTGCGTGGGCGCCGGGTACGCATCGCCCAGGCACTCCGCCAGGAAGGTCTTGGCGCGCGGACGTCGCCACGCATCGCAGCGTCCGGTAATGCCGGTAACCAGCAGTCCGCCTCCGGCTTCCACGTAACCGCGCAGGCTGGCGGCCGCGGCGTCGCTCAGGCACTCGGCATCCGGAAGAATGACGCAGGCGAACGACGGAAGCGAATCCTCCTGGCCGGGGACGAGCAACGCGTAGGCAAGATGGCGATCCAGCAGGAACCGTTCGATGGCGGTCAGGCTGGCGTTCGGTTCGTTCGCGTTGAGCGCGAGGCTGCAGGTGTCGCGGTATACGGCGATGGGGGCGATTTCGCTTGCGCCGGCGAAGAGCGTATCGCGGTGATCGCGATAGAAGGCGACGTGCGCGCGGCCGGCATCGTCAGCGCAGGCGGCCGCGCAGACGGGGCCGTGCGGCTGGTGGGCCAGCACCTCGGCGCGCAGGTAGCCGGCTTCTTCCGTGCCGGTGCCGCTAGGCATGCAGGCGATGACCCCGAAACTGCGGGCGAGTTTGAGCGCGTGGATGCGTCCGACCGCACACGTGTCGTGGCAGGGGAGGACGGCCACGTCGATCAGCGGCAGCAGTTCGGGGAAGCCGATGCCGGCGTCCCTCGCGGCGCATTCCGAGGTTCGCAGCACGTCGGCGCCGACGGCGCACTCGCCGTTCTGTCGTTCGATGGCTTTCGACAGGCGGCCCACGAAGCGCCCCAGCGTACGGGTCTTGAAGAGCAGCCACTCCTGCTCATGCGGCGCTGTCAGCAGGTCGGGCGTCGAACCGATTGCGGAGCGGTAGAGCGGCGGGCGGAGATGCGAGAAGTTGTGGTGGCCGAAGCGTTCGAGTCCCGCGGCGTGCGTTTCATCGGATTGCGGTCCGTACAGTTCGCGGAGACGCTCGCGGAAGGCGGAGACGCAGAGCGGACAGCGGCAGGCGTCGGGCTCGGGGTTGTAGTTCACGTCCTGCAGGACGACCAGGTCGGCACCGGCCTCGACCGCGCGCAGACAGATCTTCTCGATGTAGCGTTGATAGCCTTCGGACTGGAAGCAGGGCTTCACCCGGACGCCCGGCACGGGCGTGGACAGCACGCACGGCTGTCCGTCGGCGTTTACCTGGAGCCAGTTGTGCGCCTCGGGATCTTCCGTCAGCAGAATCTCCGGTACGGTTGCGCCGGCGGCGACGCGCAGGCCCACGCGCAGCCCGCGTTTCTTTGCGCGCTTGGCCAGTTCGGTCGCGCGCTCCATGGTCGCTGCCTCGAACTCGGCGCCATACCCGCGGTAGAAGGGAATGGACAACAACGTGATTCCTGACGCGGCCAGCCGATCGAGATGGAGGTCGGTCCAGGTCTCCGCCTCGCATGCATCCCGGTTGGCAGGTGTGCCGCCGGCGTACTTCGCCTGATAGTGCGGCTCGCCGATCTGTGAAGCCAGGAGGCCGGAAGCCAGGAGCCATTCGGGTTTTCGTTTCAACGACAGAGTCATGTGCGAGTCGATCCTTTCACGGGGTGAAGACGGAAGAGAATGCGCATCAGGTGACCTGTTCGCCGTCGATCGTGCCGACTTCGATCTTCAGGTTCTCTCGCAGTTCGATCTTGTCGATCCGGCCGTCGCGGATCCAGACGACGCGATCGGAGGCCGCGAGCATCTTGTGATCGTGTGTGGCCGAGATGATCGTTACACCGCGTTCCTCTTTCAGACGCGAGAGCAGGTCGATAATCTCGGCACCGGTCCTTAGGTCCAGGTTGCCCGTCGGTTCGTCGGCCAGGATGATGGCCGGATCGTTGGCCAGGGCGCGAGCGATCGCGACGCGCTGCTGTTGGCCTCCGGAGAGCTCGAACGGTTTGTGGTTGCAGCGGTCGACCAGGCCGACCAGCTTCAGCAACGCAATGCCCTTGTCGCGCGACTCGTCCGAGCCCGAACCTGCGAAAACCATGGGCAGCGTGACGTTCTCCAGTGCGGTCATGACCGGGATGATGTTGAAGGACTGGAAGATGTATCCGATTTTCCGGCAGCGAAGCCAGGCCAGTTCGTAGGGGTCCAGTATGGCGATGTCTACTTCGTCAATGAAGACTCTCCCGGCGGAAGGCTTGTCGAGGCCACCGATCATGTTGAAGAACGTGGATTTGCCGGAGCCTGACGGACCCATGATCGAGAGATACTCGCCGACGTAAATCTCCAGGTCCACGCCGCGAAGAGCGTGAACCTCTTCCGTCCCCATCCGGTAGGACTTCTTGACGTCCTGCGCGCGGACAACGACCGGCCGTTGGGCCGCTTCGTGCAGGGCGATGGTCTTTCCGGAGACACCGGGTTTGCCGGGAAGATGAAGCGCCGAGCGAAGGCCACTGGCCGTCTCGCTCTCTTGGGGTGTCGGTGGGTTCGCCGAAGTCGAGGCCGGTGGCAGGGGTCGTTCGGATGCCGGAGTCCCGGCGGACCCTTCTAATCGTTTTTCTTCTTCTTCGGCCATCTGGTAATCCTGAGCCTGGACGGCGATGCATGGACGCGGTGTGGAAACGGAAGAAACGGCCCCCTTGAACCGCGCGAAACGCCCTTCAATGCTGAAGGCTCGGGATCATAGGGGGTACAGGCCCAGTTTCCAGCGGGAAAGACAGATCGGGGCGTGCACCACAAGGTCCTGCCGGGGGAGGACTTCGTTGGACAAGTCGCCTGGGGTTGAGTAAGAAGGGCCGCTTGTCGTCGATTCGAGAAAGGTGACCCGTGCCTACGTCGGCTCCCCTCGGAAACTTTGAGATCGCGATGTACCTTTGCGGCGGTCTCGCGCTCTTCCTGTACGGCATGGACTTGATGGCCGTTGCGCTGAAGGCGGCGGCCGGGGATGCGCTGAAGGGCCTGCTCGTCCGGTTGACGACGAATCGGGTGAAGGCCGCGCTGACGGGGGCCGCCTTCACGGCCATCGTCCAGTCGTCATCTGTCACCACGGTTCTGCTGGTTGGCTTTATCACGGCGGGGCTGATGACGTTTCAGCAATCGCTGGGCGTGGTGCTGGGCGCGGACATCGGTACGACGATCACGGCGCAGATCGTGGCTTTCAAGATCACCGACGCGGCGCTCTGGCTGGTGGCCGCCGGTTTTCTGATGTACTTTTTATCACCGAGGGAACGCCCGCGGCAGTACGGGTCCTTTGTCCTGGGTCTTGGACTGATCTTCTTCGGTATGCAGTTGATGGGTGGTGCGACGCGGGACCTGAAGAACAATCCCGCTTTCCTGCAGCTGATGACGGCATTCCGGAATCCGCTGCTTGGTGTGTTGGCCGGCATGGTCTTTACCGCGGTGATCCAGGCTTCGGCGGCCACGATCGGCGTGATCATCGTGCTGGCGTCGCAGGGGGCGATTACGGTGGAGGCCGGTGTCGCGCTGACCCTGGGAGCGAACATCGGGACCTGCGCGACGGCGCTGCTGGCGGCGATCGGCAAGCCGCGAGAGGCGAAACGAGCGGCCCTCGCGCATGTGGCTTACAAGGTGCTGGGCGTCTGCCTCTGGTTTGCCTTCATCGACCACCTGGCACGCATGGTGCTGGCGATCTCGCCGGATGACATGGGCCGCCAGATCGCCAATGCGCATACGATTTTCAATGTGGCGAATACGCTGGTGTTCCTGACCTTTACCCCGCAGATGGCGCGGTTCCTGACGTGGCTGTATCCCGAACGGCCGGCACCCGAGGAGAAGGTGGTGACGCCCCGCTATCTGGTCGAGGAGCTGCTTGATACGCCCAGCGTGGGATTGGACCGGGCGCGTATGGAGACGCGGCGTTTGTGCGAGCGGATACAGAAAATGCTGGACCGCATCCTGCCGGCGATCCTGCACGGAAAGGACGAGGACTTCGAGGACCTCAAGCGACTCAACAGAGAAGTCGATATTCTGTACCACGCGCTCGTGGAGTACCTGGGCCGACTCAGCCTGCGGAGGCTTTCAGAGCAACAGACGCACGACCTGGTGGTCCTGATGGCGGGTATCAATCACATCGAGAACACGGGTGATCTGATCTCGTTGAGCATGGTGGAACTGGCCCGGCGCCGCAAGGCGCAGGGCGCCGAGATCACGCCCGAGATGCAGGCGAAGCTGGAGGAGTACCACGCGTGGGTGGTGAAGGGCACGCAGTTGTCGCACAAAGCCCTCACCGAGCAGGACGTCTTGTCCGCCAAGGCGGTCATCGCGATGAAGGAGGACTTCAACGACCTGGCCGACGCCACGGTGTTGGAGCAGGCCCGGGCGTTGCCCGGCAAGGACCCGAACCTGATCCACGCCTACAGCACGCTGATCGAGACGCTGGACAAGTTCAAACGGATCTTCTACTACGCCCGTCGCACGGCCAAGCGCATCGCGCCGAAGAAGAAGGCGTAACTGCGCAGACCCGTTTCATGCATGGAACGCCTGGATGTTGAATGTTGCGCCGGCTGAAGCTGTCAACGCAGGGGCAGCAGACAAGGCACGGGGAACGTCTGGACGTTTAGAGCGGATAAGGGATGGAGGAGGGAGGATGCGGGAAAGGGGCGGGTGAAAGGGGAGGGTGGATCCTTGGGTGCCATGACGACGGAGAATCGGGACGATTGCGGATGGTGCCGCCGCCTGTCGCGGTCCCTCCGCCAGGAGCCGAGAACGAAGAGCCAGGCGCCATTTCCGATCGCCGTTATTCTGCTCCTCGCCGTACTGCCTTCCTTTGCCGCCGACGCCAAGCCGACCCTTTGCGTCTACGACTTCACCGTCAGCGACACGGGCGACTCGGGCAAGAAGATCGCCGAGATTCTGCGCGGACGCGCGCGGCGCGGCGGCGAGTACAGCCTGATGGTCGAGATCGACCGCGAAGATATCCTCGATGCGAATCCGTTTACGCCGAATCTGAAGACGCCGCAAGCCGGGATCATCGAGCACGCCCGGAAGTACTTCCGCGCCGAGAACATCATCTACGGGCAGATCGCCCACGCCGGCGGCGATGCGATGGTGGTGAACGTTCGCGTGCTGCAACTTCCCAAGGAAGGCGCCCCCGTCGTGCGCCTGGCCAAGGACTACCAGGCCGCCAACCGCCACGAATTGATGTTCGTCGGCGAACAGGTGATGGCCGATCTCGCCGGTCGCGACGCACCGTGGCGACGGGACCAGGCGCTGCCGATCACCTACGAGTTTCTCACCGAGAACCTGGTCCCTAATCCTTCGTTCGAGCAGCCCGATCCGGACCATCCCAACATGCCCGCGCGATGGGTCGACGCATCCATGAAGAAGCAGGCCACCTGGATCGACAAGCCGGGCGCCAAGCCGGGCGACCGGAAGTGCCTGACGCTGCATCCCGACCGGGACATGGCCGAGGGTTACGGGCTGATCTGGTACTCGGATTTCATTCCCATCGAAAGTGGCGGCACGTATGTGCTCTCGATGGATCTTAAGGCCGAAGGAACTTCGATCATCATCTGGACTCGAGGCTATACGAAGTACGGAACTGAACTCCGCAACAGCTACAAGTACCAGAAGCGGTTCTATCCCGAGAAGAACGGGGAATGGGAGTGCTGGACGACGGAGCCGTTTGTTCCGCGGAACCCGGCGGTAACCGTCGAGAGCGTGCGCGTCATGCTCTATGCGTACGGCAGCCCCGGCACGGCCTACTACGACCATGTCTGCCTGCGCCAGGTGAAGGTCACGTCGGGGGCGACGCGCAAAGCCGATTTTGAAGATCCCACCAAGACCCGTGAAGGCTGGCGCGACACGAAGCTGGTCGAAGGCGATCAGAACGGGATCGCCGATCCGGAGGAGAAGAAGGCTCCGGTCGAGAAGGCGCCGGAAGGAAAGCGGTAAGGGCTGGAGGGACGGTGCTCTACCCAAAGGGGGTTGAGTCTGCGGCGACCTTTCGGCTATGCTTCCTTCCCATGCGCTACACGCGTGTGATGTTTGACCTCGACGGGACGTTGATCGATCCGCTGGACGATCTGACGAACGCGGCCAACGCGTCGCGGCAGGCGGTGGGACTGGAACCGCTGACGCGCGAGACCGTCCGGCGCTTCGTCGGCGACGGACTGGCGATGTTCATGCAACGCAGCGTGCCGGCGGAACTGATCGAGCGGGCCACGCCGGTCTTCAAGGAATACTACGCGGCGCATTTGACAGACCACACGCGTCTGTATCCCGGTGTCGAAGAGACGCTGCGGCGGTTGCATGCGGCCGGCTGCCGGATGGCCGTCGTGAGCAATAAGCCCACGGTATTCACGCAGCGGATCGTTGCGGAACTGGGACTGCAGCCTCATCTGTCCGTGGTCTTCGGTGGCGACAGCCTGCCGGAGCGCAAGCCGGCGCCCGAACCGTATCTGAAGGCGCTGGAGCAACTGGGCGGAGCGAAGGCCGAGGCACTGGTGGTCGGTGACGGGCCTCAGGACATCCGGTCGGCCCACGCCGGAGGCTTGGCGGTCTGCGGCGTGCTCTATGGCATGGGTCAGCCGGCCGAGATTCGCGCGCTTGAACCGGATTACCTGATGGAGCGGATCGAGGAGCTCCCAACGATTGTGATGGGTTGAGCACCCATGCCCCGGCATGGGCGCGTTGCCTGTACGGGCGGGCATCTGCCGTTGCGGCGTTGACGATCCGCTGCAGTCCTCGCGGGTCGTCCGGAATCGACGGGGGCAGGCATCCAGCCGGTGTCGGCTATAGGCCAACGGACCGGGTTTCGCGTGCGGACCGCCTACTCGATCTCTTCCGCCACGCCGGGTGGTAGTGGAATGGTCGTGCTGCCGGCCTTGGACGTCCCTTCGCCCGGTCTGCTTTCTTCGAAGGCGAAGTGGAAGTCCTCGTTTCGGATCATCTTTCCGATGGCGGAGCGAATCAGCTCGCTGTTGTCGTCCATCTGGGAAGCTTCCTGCATCTTGGTCAGTGCCTGCTGCCGGTTGCCCAGACGCCATATGGCGAGCGAGTGCCAGAACAGGCCTTCCGCGTTACGGGGGAAGATGCTGGTGAAGGCCACAAAGATCCGTCGGGCCTCCTTGCTCCTGCCCATGAACAGCGCCGCGCGTCCCTTGCCTAGCAGGTAGTGCGGGTTGTTGCGCTGGAGCTGGTAGGCCTGGTCATAGTGTTCCATGGCCGACTTGAAGTCCTTCAACTGGATCAGGGCTTCGCCCAGTTGCGCGTGGGCCTGAGGATAGCGGCGGTAATGCTTAAGGGCGATCTGCAGCGATTCCGCAGCCTCCCTGTACTGCCCGGCCCCCAGGAAGGCGACGCCCCGGTAGTAGTGCGCGTCCTCTTCGTCCGGCGCGAACTCGATGGCCTTGGCCAGATGTCCCAGGGCGGACTGAAAATCGTTCTTCAGCATCGCGGCGCGTCCCAGTCCCAGATAACCTCCGCCACGGTCCGGCGCCTTCTCCACGGCCAGCGTGAAATGCCCCTCCGCTTTGGCTGGATTCTTCTTCAGGAGGTAGTACTCGCCGCACTCGTAATGCAACGCGGGCTTCTTCTGAAGCTCGGATTCGTACCGCTCGATCGTGTGCGTGCGCCACTGTTCTTCCAGTTCGGCCAACGATAGACCGAACGCTTCCTTGAAGGCCTCCGCCTGGAAGGAGTACAGCTCCCCGATGCGTTTGGGGTCTTTCCGGTTCGCCTGGAAGTTCTTCTCGCGGAGGATCTCCAGGAACCGAAGGAATGGTGGCCAGGCCTTTTCGACCATGTAGGTCATGACCGAATAGGACTGGATGCTGTGGAGGCGGGATGTGAGCGGGTCGTCGGCCACCGCCGTCAGGTGGTGGGCTTTGGTGACGTTGAAGAACGTTTCGAAGGGAACGCTGTCCCCGTCCTTCAGTGCACAGTACATCATGGCGGTGTTCTGTGCATTCAGCATGGTGGACAAGCGCGAACGGCCCCAGATGATTTCGAAGAGTTGCGCGATGCCCTCTGTGATCCAGGCGGGCGTGCCTCGCTTCTGGTCTTCCTGTCCACGTTTCGGGGGGCCCGCAAACTCCACCAGGAATGCTTCAAGGAAGAGGTGTCCCATCTCGTGCAACACCTGCGTTTCGACCTCTTCCGGCGTCTGCGACCCCAGGTAGGCCCGGATGCAGCGCAGCATGAACTTCTGGTCGTTATCCGGGATCCGTATGTAGTAGGCTCCCGGCACACCTTCCGCCATGCGGCGCATGGTTCGCTGTTCGGGCGCCTGCTGCAGCACCTGGGTGTTGTTCGCCAGCGCCTCGAGACGGTCCATCTCGTTGAAGTACTCGTCACAGTAGTCTTCGTAGTTCTTGTAGACGCGGACTTCCACCCAGGGCTTGTAGCCGGCTTTACACAGCGCGTCGCCGGGGATCAGGTATTTCACACCCAGCAGGATGCCTCGCCTGTTGCCTTTCAGAAAGCCTGCGGTGAATTTGAAGAGATCATACATCTTCGCTTCGGACTTCGAGATCTGCGTGACCAGCGTGGTCAGGTACTCCGTCGAAACGTCCGTCTGGACGTCGAAGACGGGGAGGATTCTCCGATGGAAACGATCCGGTGCTTTTTCAGGTTTAAGGTTGCCTGCGCCTTCGGCCTGGGTGCGGGCTGCAAGGCTCACCACCAGCGCCAGGAACATCCGCGCGGTGTGCCATTTTGATGGACGAGTGCGAGATGTCATCACGCTGAATCTCCTGTCGTCAAGACGTTTCCCCTGGTCCGTCAAACCGGGATTTAACCACGCGCTCCCGTGCGGCGCTGCAGGACGGTTTTTCCATCACTCCTGCCGGGACCACCAGGTGGTGGCCGGGTCGAGCTTCCAGTCTCCGCCAAAGAAACCGGCCAGCACCGGTTTGTTCGTCTTCGTACCGTCGGTGTCGATCGCCGATTCGAAGAGCAGGAAATCGGGAACGAGGTCGAGACGGTGGTTGACGGGCAGGTTCAGGCCATACGGTGCGCCCGCAACGATCACCAGCGAACAATGCGGCTGTGCTCCGGCAAAGGGGCTTGGGTAGAGGTACATCACGCCGCGCTGCGTCAGCGTCACCGAGCGCTCGCCCACGGTGAACGTGCCGTCCTTCACCTGGAAGGGCAGCTTGGCCGCCGCTTCGGCGTGCAGCGCGTGCTCCTGCTCTTCACCGAAGATGAAGAGCGACTTGGACGTCCGATCTTCCGCCGTGACTTCGCGGTCGGCCTTGACGGCTACGCGGCCCTTGGCGAACTCGAACCACCAGCGCGCGAAGTCTTCGGCATGCGTCCTGCACTTCGCGGTGGAGGCCTCTCCGCCAATCGTGCCATACGTGACGATGAAGGGACCGTACGTGGCCTCCTTGACCGGACCGCAGCGGAAGGGCGACTTGCCGGAGCCCGCATCCTTCCTGGCGAATGGTCCGCCCACGGCGCGCAGATCCGCGCGACGGTCCGCAAAGCGGTCCTCGATCTCCTTCGAAGGCCAGCGGACCGGTTGATCCGCGGGGAGGCTCCAGTCGCCCAGTTTCCCGACAGGCCCCTTCAGTTGATGGATCTCGTATGTGCCGCCGTCCTTCTTCATCCATTCGATCTCAAACGGTGCCAGCCCGCCCGTGCGCTGCATTACACGGAAGAGCACCGCGTCGCCAAACGTGAGTGAATGGAAGACGCGGCGGAAACGGTCGAACGTCTCGGGACGTTTTCGCGCCAGCATCTTCTTCACGGGTAGTTCGTCCACCATCAGGTCGAAGAGCGACCAGTGATCGCCCGGCAGGAAGGTCAGGTCCGCTTGGCCACCGATCTCTCGTATGCGTGCCTGCATCGTGCGGGCGCCTTCGGGTTTCACCACCCGATCCTGCGCGCCATGGAAGATCTGGAAGGGGATGTGCGCGAAGTTCTCGCACTGATCCAGCGCCTGATCCGTGCGGATCAGGTGCTGCTTGAAGGGCGCCAGCTGGTCCAATCCCGGCGTGTACCAAGCGAGCGGCGAACCGGCGTGACCGGCCAGCACGATCGCACCGGCCCAGAGGTGCGGGTAATGGCCGGCGATCGAGTAGACGCCCATGCCGCCCATCGAGTAGCCGTACAGATACACGCGCTGCTCGTCGATGGGGTACAGGCGCTTCATCTCGTTCAGGACATCGATGACGTCGACCTCGCCCGGTCCCAGGAAGTCTGCATTCGACCGCCCGAAGGGGATGGCCAAGAAACAGTCGTTCTTCTCGAAGACCGCATGGAACTCGGGCATCTCCGTCCACCAGCGCAGCTTGTTGTAGTCGGGGACGTAGCCGTGGAGAAAGAGTACGAGCGGGAAACGGCGGTCCTTCTCTTCGCCCTTGAGCGACTTCGCCGCGGCGCTGGGCGCGAGGACGAGGTACGGCTGCGGCGAGTCGTCGATGCGACTGATGTAGGCTCGTTCGAAGTAGCCGGTCTGCCCCGTGCGGGGATCACGGCCTTCGGCTTCCGTGGCGAGCAGCGTGCGGCCATTCTCGATCAGGTCCATCATGAACTGGCTGGTGGCTGGACTGGGCGGACCGCCGTCTACGGCAGGATCGCTTTCGACCAGCGCAAGTTTCTCGGCCGTGAGTTCCGCCAGCGGCAGTCGCCGGCCGGCCTTCGCCACGGCGGTCTGGACTTCCTGCGCGAAGGTCTGCGCTTCGCGTTGGACGGCCTGCCGTTCGTAGAAGCGGAGCGTCTTGCGGTCGAGCACCTCGTCGCCGCTCAGAATCTCGCAGGCCAGTTCCGTCACGGCGCGATCGGATTGGAGCGGAGGCAGGTCGACCTGCCACGCGGCCCGCTGGATCTGTTCGCCGGTGCGCGGCGGGAAATCGATCGGTAACGCCTTGCCGTCGGCGCCGAAGACGCGCACCGTCAGGGGCGAAGCGAAGGCCGGACGGCTGCCACGCAAGGCGATGGTGAGCGTCGGGCCCTTGTTCGCATGCAGAAAGGAGTCGCTGCCCTGTATGGAAAGCGCACGGCCCAGCGCCCCTCCGGCCGCCGGCGCGTCGGCGGTCGGCAGCAGCCACTCGTCATCGTCGGCGGCCACTTCGGACGGTCCCTCGAGCATGGCGAAGCGGAAGAGGCTCTGGCCGAACTTCACGCCGGCAAGGACGGCCACTTCGCTGACCCCCTTGGGTACGTCCACGGTGGCCGTGCTGTATTCGTCGGTGCCCGGCGAGGCCGCCTTCTTGTGGATGACTTCGTTGCCGTTCAGGAAGACCCGCATGGTCAGCGGCGAGAGGGCCGCCATCGTGCGCTTGCCGCCTCCGGAGCGAAACCGGGCGCAGCACCAGACGGCGCCACGCTGCGCCCCGTTCAGTTCCTTGGAAAGGTTCGTATAGGGAAGGTCCGTCTGGTAGAGCTTCCATGTGCCGCCCAGCACGGGCTGCCCTTCCCGCGCGTCCTTAGGCGCTTCCGCCGGCGGGGTGTCGACGGAGAGGACGGGAGAGATGAGCCAGAACGTGAGGGAGCCGTCGGATGCAGGGTGAATCGTCAGGGCCGCGTGGACCGGGGTTTCAGCGGCAGGCGATACGGCGCACAACCCGGCGGCCAGAAGTCCCAGCAGCGGCAACGCGCGAAATGGCATCCGGCGGTCCTCCGGGAGAAAGACGTTTCGCACGCGGAAATCTTCACGCAGGTCCGCCTCGCCTAACCAGCGTGCCCCGGTACCGCAATCCGCTGGATGGCGCGATCCACGACGTCCGTACGGCCTCGCGCATCTTGGTTCCGGTCCGCAGACCCCGTCTGCCCGCGCAAGCCGGAGGCATGCGCCACTCAGTAGGGCAGCGCTGCGGCCAGTTTCACGACGGATTCCCTTCCTTCCAGCAATTGTCCGATCGGGTCCCACCGGCCGTCCATCAGTGCCATGCGCGCGGCTTCACGGATCGTGCAGGGGATTTCCTGACTGCCGAAGCGCACCTTCAGTGTCTCCAGATCGATGGTGACCTCGGTCTTCGGATCGGTCCGGATGGCGGCCGCGATCCGGTCGCGGTCGCTCTTGCTCACGGAGACGCAGGGCATGCCCAGTGTCGTTGAGTTGCCGAAAAAGATCTCGGCAAAACCGCCCGCGATCACGGCGCGGATGCCAAACTTTCGTAGTGCCTGTGGGGCGTGTTCGCGCGAGGATCCGCAGCCAAAATTCTCGCCGCTGACGACGATCGTGGCGCCCTTGTGCTCGGGACGGTCGAGCGGGTGGTTCTTCGGTTCTCCGTTCGGTCCGAAACGCACGTCGTGAAAGAGGAACTCGCCCAGCCCGTCGAAGGTGACACAGCGCATGAATCGCGCGGGGATGATCCGGTCGGTATCAATGTCGTCGCCGGGGACGCAGACCGCACGACCGGTAAGCTGGGTGATCTTATCAAGAGCCATGTGACCGTCTTCTCCTCACAGTCCAAAAACCTTGCGGGCGTCGCTGATCTTGCCGGTCACCGCGGCGGCGGCGACCATGACGGGGCTCATCAGCACGGTGCGGCCCGTCGGGCTGCCCATGCGGCCCTTGAAATTGCGGTTGCTGGTGGCGGCGCAGAGCTGATCGCCCACCAGTTTGTCGGGGTTCATCGCCAGGCACATCGAGCAACCGGCCAGACGCCAATCGAACCCGGCCTCGATGAAAATGCGGTCCAGGCCTTCCTTCTCCGCGGCTTTGCGTACGGCATCCGAACCCGGTACGACGAGCGCCCTGACGCCCGGGGCCACCTTATGGCCCTTCACGACGCGTGCCGCTTCGCGGAAATCACTGAGGCGGCCGTTGGTGCACGAACCGATGAAACAGACGTCGACCTTCACGCCCTCGATCGGCTGGCCAGCCTTGAACTTCATGTGCTGCAGCGCCTCGGAGATGCCTTCGCTCTGGTCGGCGGGTACGTCCTTGGGCGAAGGGAGCTTTTCGTCAATGAAGACCGCCTGGCCCGGGTTGATGCCCCAGGTGACGGTCGGTCTAATCTCTTCCGCAGTGAAGTTTTGGATATCGTCGTAGCGGGCGCTGGCGTCGCTGGCAATGTACTTCCATCGTTCGACGGCCTTCTCCCAGGCCTCGCCCTGAGGGGCGTAGGGGCGGCCCTTGAGGTACGCGAAGGTCGTTGCGTCGGGGTTGACGTAGCCAGCGCGCGCGCCGCCTTCGATAGACATGTTGCAGACCGTCATGCGGCCCTCCATGTCCATCGCATGGACGACGCTGCCGCCGTATTCGTACGCGAAGCCCGTCCCGCCGTTGACGCCGAGTTTTCGGATGATGTGCAGGATGACGTCCTTTGGGTACACGCCGACGGGCAGCTTTCCATCCACGTTGATCCGGCGGACTTTGAGCGGCGAAAGGGCCATCGTCTGCGTGGCCAGAATGTCGCGTACCTGGCTGGTGCCGATGCCGAACGCGATGGCGCCGAAGGCACCGTGCGTGGCGGTGTGGCTGTCGCCGCAGGCGATGGTCATGCCCGGTTGCGTCAGGCCCATCTCCGGACCGATGATGTGCACGATGCCCTGCTGGCCCGTGTGTGTGTCGAAGAACGTCACGCCAAACTCGCGGCAGGCCTTGCGCAGCGCGTCAATCATGCCCTGCGCCAGCGCGTCGGCGAACGGTTCGGTGCGCGTGTCGGTCGGCACGATGTGGTCCACTGTCGCGAAGGTGCGTTTCGGGTAGACGACCTTCAGCCCCAGGTCGCGCAGCATCCCGAAGGCCTGCGGGCTGGTGACTTCGTGAATCAGGTGCAGCCCGATGAACAACTGCGTCTGCCCGTTGGGTAGCGTACGGACTTCATGGGTGTCCCAGACCTTTTGGAACAACGTTTTCGCGGTTACGGCCATCGATGTTCATCCTCTTGCCGTGATGGGCTCGGTAGGGAGCCACTGACTTGAACGATATGCTAATGCAAGCTTGTATTCGTGCAAACGACAAGGATGGGAGTTGATTACGGAGGCCAGATTCTGGGATCAAAATTGCCACCGGGGAATCCGCACGGTAGAGTACTGAAGAAAGGCTTCCCTGATTGCGTCTATGGGTAGGGGTGCCTCAGCAGCCTGTTGGAAAGGGGCTGTGGTCTCCCCGCTACCCTCCGTGGGCGAGGGTAGGGAGAGGGGCTTTTCAGTGGGCTGTTAGGCCGATTGGGAGACATACACCATGCGCACGGTTTGCCTGGTCTTGAGCAGTCTGTTTGTTGGTGGTGCCTTGTGGGCTGAAGAACCGCGGGTTCCGCCGAATGTGGTCCAGCAACTGAAACGGATGGAGCCGCTGACCGACCAGAAGATCCAGATCTTCGTCGAAGCCGGCCGGTTGACGCCCGCGCAGGCCGATCTGGTCCGGCAATACACGGCGCAGGGGGTGCTCAACCTGCCCGCGGAGCGGGTGGGCGATGCACAACCCGTACAGGCTGCCACGGTGCGACCGACGTTGAGGGGCGGCCTGCCGCGCCTGCCCGGCGGCGAGCTGGATGTGCTGACGATCCTGGTGGATGAAGACCGGGAACCGATCCGCAACGAGTTGGCCGCCGATCGTCAGCGCCTTGCCGGCAACCTGAAGGGCTATCGCCATGTGGGCGCACCGGAACGGGACGCCATTCGGCGTGACCTTCAGCGACTCGGACCGGCTGCGAACGATCTGGTTGGAGCTGCTTTCACCGATCCGGTCGATCTCGACATCAAGCTCGAACTCTGCGCGTATCTGGCCAGCGCCGGGAATCCCCGTGCGGCGGGTTACATCGCCCTGACCCACCAGATGGCCATGAACAAGGCGGATCCCATTCTGATCCCCTACGATACCGACGCCGGCGGTCTGATCTTCCGGCGACAAGGCGGGAACGAGGAACCCGTCCGCAAATTCTACTCGAGTCGTGAACTGCGCGAGTACGTGACGGAACTTGAGCGCCTGATCAGCCACTGTCCCGGCCCGCGCGCGGCGATCTATCTGATGAGCGTCTACGACGTCCGATATGGCGGCGACGAAGCGCCCATGCGCGACAAGGACCGCGACCGCGAGCGGATGCTTCGCGCCTGCGGCAGCAACTACAAGGAGATGAAGGATGGCGATCCGAAGACGTGGGAGACGACGCTCGCTCCGTTCGATCGCCTGCTCATCGCCGAACGCCTGGTTGGGTACCTGAACCATCAGGAGAAGGATGTCCGCGAAATCGCCCGCTACGGGTTGCTGGTGGTGAACGGTCAACCGAACAAGAAGCTCAAGGATTTCTTCAAGGACGCGCCCAAACACTGGGGCGAAGTCCAGAACTGGTGGTCGCAGCGCCGCGAGGAGATGCTGAAGGGAATTCAGTAGTTCAGGCTGCTTGCCCTGAGCAAGGTCGAAGGGTCCAGCCTGACACGCGTCCGGACGGCCCTTTCCCCTTCGGCGGCGAAGCGGGAGGTCTATCGCCATCTAAAGCGCCGCTAGAGCGGCGCACTCCATAATTTTCGGCGGTCACGGCGGACGCTGAAGACCGTTGCGATCAGGAAGATCGGCATCAGCCAGAACTCGGGCAGCGCCACGATGCCCCATGCGTACTCCGGCCGGCGGCGGCGCCAGACTTGGACCTCGCTCTTGCGCAGGCCACTAAACGCCAGGATGCGGTTCTCATCGAGGAATTCCACCACGAGAAGCTCGGGGAAGACGTAGAGTCTTCGACCGGTGGCGGTCTCCCACAAGGTGGCGCCCCGGTCCGCATCATGGAGATCATTCAGGATGACGTGCCCACCGGTCCTGGAGATGCGCCACATCGTGGGGGCAGAATCCTGGTTTGCCGGGACGGTGCCGAGGCGGCGGCCAAGGTCCTTGGACCAGACCTCAAGGGTGCCCCAACGGGTGCGCCCTTCAGTCTGGAGTGCCATGACATCCAACGGCCGGTTGGAACGATACAGCGCTGGTTTTCCCGGGCAGTTCGTGAGTTCGGTTGTTCCGATCCGCCACCACTTCGTGCCCGCGAGAAGGTAGTCTGGAGAATTGGGAAGGAAGTTACAGCCGTTTGCCTCGCGGATGGCGTCTTCGACGTCCATGGGGGCCGGTGACACGACGCACTGGTTGCAGTCGATGAGTTGCCATCCTGCGCAGCGCGCGGCTGAACCGTGACCATTCTCCTCATAGGCCAGCAGCCAGTGCCCATCCGATGAGAATTCCAGTGAGACCTTGTTAGGAGACGTGCTCTTCGCCGGGAAGGAGCTTTCTTTCTGCTCCTGCAATTCATAGAGCCACACCGCACCATCCGGGCCGCTGCCGGCCACTCGATTTCCATCGGCAGAAAGCCGGAGGTTTTTCGCCGTTGGAAACACCCAGTGCGGTAACTCGACCAGCGGATGGGCCGAACCGATCTGGCGGACACGGGCTGTTCCGGACCTGTCGGCCGTCAGGAATCGGCCTGCGGCGGGAGCTGTTTCCAGAAGGATCTCCGCTTCCGGGAAAGGAACCGGCGTCAGTTCGCCCGTGTGCCAGTTCCAAACGGTGAGACGATGGGACTGGTAACTGCGTTCGAAGAGAATCTGCCCATCTTTGGCCATGGGCGCGATGCGGCCTCGCTCGTAATCCCTTTGGAAATCGGGCAGGGGCACCGACGCGACGATCTCCCACGGCTCCCGATTCACCCACACCGCGAGGCATGACGCCACGAAGCAGGTCGCCAGCAGCAGTGTGGCCAGCGAGAAGCGCACGCTTCGCAGGGGGGCCATCAGAGAACGGAAGGTCTCGCGCCAGAACTCGTCCATGCCGCGCCACTATCGCGCGCGGCGCGCGGCGGGTCAACGGCAAGGGATGTATCAGGATTCAGGAGGGAGGGGGCAGGGAAAATATACGCCTACCCAAGTAGTCCCTCACCTTCTGGCCAGATGACTGAAGCGAGGCGAATTGAAAACCGATGTACTGCGGCCATCGCTTCTTCATCACCCTTGATTACACATCTCATACGCCGCCACGCCGAAGGCCACCGCCACGTTGAGACTCGCTTTCACTCCGTG
>CAYSBP010000015.1:0-26868 GCA_964429255.1 uncultured Planctomycetia bacterium | reverse complement strand
GGCTCTCTACGGCCTTGCGCTCGCGCGCCGCCAGTTCACCGTCCACGAGTTCCTGCAAACGTTCACGGCAATCGTCACACGTCACAGCCAACCCTCTTTCACCTGCCAGGAGGCCACCTCACGAATAACAGACCTCAGCCACAGAGGTCACAGAGAGCACCGAGAACAGGTACCTTCTCGTTTCTCGACGCATGCGCTGTGGCTGATTCAACATCCGCATGGCGGAATCCTCTCATTCGACGTTGCCCGACGCGCCGCCGGGCCAGAGTTTCTGGAGTTTCCGTCGCAGCATCAGATTCGCACGATGAATGCGCTTGCGTACGGCCTCTTCGCGCAGTCCCAACCGCCGCGCGATCTCCTTGTAGGGTACCTCTTCCAGGTACTTCATCGCCGCCGGCATCTGGTACTCCTCGGGCAGCGCGTAAATGGCCTCGACGATCTGGACGCGCACTTCGTCGCTGACGGCGTGCCGGTCTGCTTCCTGCGCCTCGGGTCTGTGGCTCTTCGCAGCCGCCGATTCGGCGGCCACGAACCCGCCGGTCTCGTCCAGCGAAACGCCTTGCCTCTTCCGCCGCCGCAGGAAATCCAGACTCAGATTGGCCGCAATGCGCAGGAGCCACGACTTAAACCGCTGAACGTCGCCCAGTTCACTCAAATGAAGGAAGGCGCGAATGAACGTCTCCTGGGCCACGTCCTCTACCAAGTCCGTGGAATGCAACTGGCGATAGGCGACGACGCATACCAGAGACTGGTAACGCTGGATCAGTAGCTCAAAGGCGACCGGATCGCCATGCTTGGCCCGGCCAACCAGTTCCTGATCGCTCGGTCCCACCAAATCCTCGGCCACGCCCTCACCGTCAGGCTTTTTGGAAGAAGTCTGCGGCCCTTCGGGCGATGGCTCCTGCTGCGACATGACCGCATTATATGTTGTGGTGTAAAGCATGGAAGAAAAAGAATTTCAGATCCACAAAAAAGAGCATCTCGCAGACTGCACCATGTGTCTATCGGGGGGGGGTGGTGATACTCCGCCACTACTGCACGTGTGCTGATATTCTGTTGCATTTCCTGCCCGACACTCTAATGTTTCACCGTCCCCTTTTTCGAATAGGGGTGGAAAAAAGAAGTGTGTTCGGTTGTTGTTTAAGAAGGCTCCGGTTCCCGTCATCCTTCCCAGCATCACAAGAAGAATAGCTGCGTGTAAGCGAGACTTACCGGACTTCTTTCGGAGGCAAGACCATGGCAGACGACGTGACCCCATCGGGCGGGGGAATGCCCAAAACGTTCGGTGCAAAGACGTCCTTCATGTTGGGCCCGTTGGTGCTGTTCCTCATCGTCGGCGTAGGCATCTCGTTCGCGATTCTGTGGGTGATGGCCGGCAACCTGCAGGAGAAGCTGGAGAAGGAAGAGAAGCGCGCCCAGGCCGCCGAAGTCAAGCTGATCGGCGACTTGAAGAAGGCCAATGACGATCTGGCCGCCGAGCAGAAGAAGGTCGTGGAGTTGACCGATGATCACAAAAAACTTCGCAAAGAAAAAGACGAGTTGGCCGATGGCCTGAAGAGCACCATCTCTTCGCTGGAAGTCGTCTCCACTACCCTGCAGGATACATCCAAGACACTGACGAAACTCAAGGAAGACAACGAAAAGACCGACGCCGCGCAGGGCACCGCCATCGCCGAAAATACGGCGGAGATCACCTACCTGAAGGAGAAGGTCACCAAAGAGTTTGAGAAGATCACCGCCGAGATCGGCCTGATGAAGCACGTCGATAAGGTGCTTCAGGGGGAGTACGTGGCGCTCCGTACGGACGTCAACCAGACGATGGATCGCGGAAACGTGACCGAGAAGGAACTGAACGCGTTGTCCGATCGGTCCAAAATCTTTCAGTTGCGCGTCCTCGTGGCCCGCGCGAAGGAAGCCGAGCAGGCTGCCCGCGAAGGCGATCTGCAGAAGCTGTTGGTCAAACTCAACCAAGAGTAGTCCAGGGAAACAGAACGAAACTCAAACCTGAACAGAAAGGGATACACAGATGATTTCGTCGCGGAATTTGGGCGTGGCCGTTGTCTCCATGTCGTTGGTCTTCCTGGCCGGCTGCTTCCTCGAAAAGGAGCAGGGCCGCGAACGCACATTGTTAAAGTACGGCGCCGCTGTACCCGCTGCCATGAACGGATGGGTTGCCGTCTCCCCCGCCGAACCGAAGGCCGTCACGCAAGACGACTGCACCTACCACGTCCTGGCCACCCACCATCTGGTGCTCGCTAAGATGCAGGGCTACAAGGCGATCAGCCCGGCCCTCTTCGAACGCCTGACCAAGGTCAAAGTCGCAGCGCCTGCCGCTCCCGCCTGCACTATGTGGACCATGAAGGAAGGCAAGAAGATCACCAAGGAGATGGACGGCTGGGTCGGTCTTCCCCTCAACTACCCGCAGCTCCAGAAGCAGGGCGACGCGGGTCTGGCCAGCCTGGTCGAAGACCAGATCATCCCCAAGGAGATGAATGGCTGGATCGCGTTGGATAGCGATACCTTCGCCAAGATCGCGGCCAAGGATGCCATGCAGGGCCGCACCGAGCCGGATCAGGCCCCGATCAAGTCCGAGCCGATGCAGCCACGCCCCATCAACTCGGAAATGGAAAAAGGCGCCAGCGAGTAACCCTCTTTGGTCGTACTGCAGTCTCTAGAGAGGCCCGGAACGCGCAAGCGTCTCCGGGCTTCTTTTTTTGGAGGCAGCGATCCATCTGCTCTCTTGATTCCGTACGCCCGTCTCCCGCAGCCCGTTCAGCGTTTTGCCTTCAACCGCTCGTAGAACGCCAGGACTTCGCCGCGCCGGCAGAGACCATGGGCGATGTGCGGGCGCCGCTCGCGGATGAACCCTTCGGCCGCGTCGGGAGAGAGTCCCCTGGCCTTCACGAGCCAGCAGAGCACCACCGTGGCGCTTCGTCCACGCCCGGCCTTGCAGTGCACATAGACCGTCTCTCCCTTTGCCGCATGCGCCTCGATAAACGCCACACCGCGTTCGATATCCGCCAAGGTAGGTGGGGTGAAATCGATCGTCGGCAGATATAGTTGCTCGATGCCCATCCGGCCGTACGGCTCAAGCAGGCCGGGGCATTCGTCGCACATATTCACCACGGCACGTACGCCATCTGCGTAGATTGAGGGCAACAGATGCTCTCTGGGCATCGCGCCCAAAAGGACGTGTTCGTCGATCCGATCCCACCAGCGGCGCGAGGGCAGCACGCGATGGAGCATCCGGTTCCACCATAGCGTGGGATAGAATAGTGCACGTACGACCAGGCGCCGCAGCCCAACCGGCATCCAGCCGAAGACAGGGAATACGGAGTCGCGACTCCTGGCTCCTGGCTCCTGGCCCACGCCCCTACACCCTCCCGCCCGGCAACTCCCTGGGCGCACCGTTGCCGGCGTCGCGATCCACACGGTTCGCTCCGCCATCCACTTCGCGCCCCTCAACCTCCTTGATCCCCGGTGCCGGAACAGTGGAGGCATTCCCCCCGATCTGCACAACCTTGACGAATACTCCGCCTGCAGGGCTCGGGGTTCCATCCGTGTCGACCATCCCGGCCTTACGTACATCCAACAGCAGACGGCTGGCCAGCAACCGACGCAGGCCCGGTACCATCAGCAGCAGGCCCAGTCCCGTGCTCACCGGCCCCGGCATGAACAGCAGGATACCGGACAGGAGAATCAAGGGCGCCTCGGCCACTTTCTGAGACGGATTGCGTCCCGCGGCCAGTTCCTCCTGGATCCGCCCCATGCAGTGCAGGCCCTGACGCAGGACCACACGCATACCGAACCAGGCCGGCAGGATGAGGATGCCCAGCACCGGCCAGAACCCCCATTCGCAACCGATGCGATAGAGCAGATAGAGATCGAGGATGCCCAGCAGGAACCCCGACCAGAAGAACCGGCGGATCATGACGGTGCGTTCAACTCCAGGAGTGGCTCGTCGTGACGCTCACTCTACGCCATAACCCTCCGGACGTGCAAACCGAAAAGACGGCAGGGATTTGGTCGAATGGGACCGGACGTGCACCCCGTGCGGATAGAGGACGTCGATGTCGAGTTCGAGGAGATCTTTGTTGGAGATCGGCTTCGAACCCGTGAAGCCCTTCAACGAACCGGTCTTCAGTTTGTGCGCCACCAGTTTCTCGGGGTCCAACCCCGCGTCGTTGTGGACGCCGCTGGACGAATCGGTGACCGCCACCAGACGCCCGCCACCCAGCAGTTCGCTATGAGCAGCGCCGCAAACTGGCCGGCATTTCCGAACCCCTAGATCGCGAACCCGGATGCTCCCGTTGTCCATCCTGACAGGAATCGTTACATGCAGTTCCCGCTGCGGCTGCCGCAGCATCTCCTGCGTGCTCCGGTCTAGCCCCAGTCGCTCCGCCGCTTCATCCAGTTGACGCTGCGCGATCTCAAAGGGGTTCATGCCAGCCATGCTCTCGCTCCTGTCCACCCGCCACCCGTGGGGTCTTGAAAGGAATCTCCACCTGCCCCGAGACCGCCTGGAAAAGGCGCCATCCCAGCAGGCCATGGACTATATTCATCGCGAATCGTTTTTTCAGATAGTATTTTGTTCAATAATACTGTAGATGGGTTCAAAGAATGAACATTGAGTCGCTTAGAGTATACTGCGAAGTCATCCGTGCCCGCAGCTTCTCAAAGGGCGCCCGCACACTGGGCATCTCCCAGCCTGCCGCTAGCCAGGCCGTGCGCGCGTTGGAAGGGGAACTGGGCGTGGCGCTGGTGGACCGTTCCCAGCGCCCGCTGCTCCCAACCCCCGCCGGCCAGCGGTATTACACGGGCATCCAGGCCCTGCTGCGTCAATACGAGCAACTGAACGAAGAGGTGCGATCGCACCAGGATGAACATGACGGCACGGTACGCGTGGCCGCCATCTACTCGGTGGGCATTCAGGCGATGAGCCGCTGCACACAGCTTTTCCAGGCCAAGTTTCGCAAAGCCCGTGTCCGGATCGAGTACCTACGCCCCAACCGCGTCGTCGAGGCGGTGATAAACGAGACCAGCGATTTCGGGGTCCTCTCCTATCCCTCCTCTTCGCAAAATCTCAACGTGATCCCGCTATGGATGGAGAAGATGGTCTTCGTCTGCACACCCGAGCACCGCCTTTCGATCCGCAAGGGCATCGCGGCCGGCGACCTGGAAGGCGAGGACATGGTCTCCTTCGACCACGACCTGATCATCCGGCGGATCATCGATCGCGCGTTGGCCAAACGACACATCCACGTCAACGTGCACATGGAATTCGATAACATCGAGAGCATCAAGGAAGCCATCCGCGCAGGGGCCGGGGTGGCGATCCTCCCAGAGCCGTCCGTGCGCCGCGAAGCGGAAGTCGGGAGTCTGGTCGCCCTGCCGATCGCCATCCCCGAACTCGTGCGGCCCATCGGCGCCCTTCTGCGCCGCCGCCGCCAGCCCAGCGCACTGACCTCGGCCTTCATCGACCTTCTCAAACAGCATCCGACGATCTGAGAACACAGCACGCACATAAAACGACGTGAAGGGGTACGCCTTCGACTTCGCGCCACGCCATGTCCAGCATAATCATGCTCACTACTCCCGGCGGTGCCCTTCCACCATCCAGCGCGAAAAAGAAGCATAGGTGTAGCCCAACAGCAGGCCGCTGGCCGCCAGCCCGAACGCAACAAACGCGGGCCAGACGATCGCCTGCTCCTGAACGGCCTGCGCCATCCCCACGACCTTGGGCGTCACCGAATGCACCGCCTGGAAGGGACTGCTGAAACAAGCCCACGCAATCGTTTGTTCGTCCATGCTCGAGGCGAAGGTGCGCAACAAGGCCTGCCCCGCGATCGGCACCCCGAAGATCACCAGCACCACCGTGTAGGTTAGGATCATACTCTGCATGGTCGACCGGCAAATCAGCGAACAGAACAGGCCCAGGGACGTCTCGAAGAGGATCGTCGTACCAAGGATCAACAGGTAGATGGCCAGATAGACCACCCGCCACTCGATTCCCTGCTGCACCACGCCGTCCGTCGAGGTTCCCCCGACCAGCAGGTAGAAGATCAACGTGATGCCGACCAAGCCCGTCAGGAAGAGCGAAAGGCGACAACATGCGAAGAGCTTGGCGAAGATGATCTGGGACGGCGTGACCAGCGTCGTCAGCAACAGGTCCATCGTTCCCCGTTCGCGCTCCTGGGTAAACGCATTGCTGGCAAAGGCCGGCGCGACCAGCATCGAGAAGACCACCAGGTAATCGACGAAGATGTACTCTCTTTTCAGGTACAGGAACGTCAGAAAGACCACCGACATGAACATGCTGATCTGGATGATCAACCGCAGGAAGAGCGTCCCTCGACCGAAGATCTCGCAGCGCAGTTCCTTCTGAATGACCGGATTACCGCCATCCGGCAGGAGATCGTCGTTGCGCGCGGGCGCCAGCAGGTTGTCCGGGAAACGATCGCGCACCAGCACCAGCCCGGTCTGCGTCGAGATATCCTCCTCCTCGGCCGCCTTGAATACCGGATCGAACGGCTCCCGCAATCGCTTCAGACTGGCCTGGTACATCACCAAGGTCGCTCCCAGCAGCAGACCCGAAGGCCAGATCGCGACCGACAGCGAAAAGAACTGGGGAAATACCTGTGGATGGGAGAAGACCATCAGCACGAGGGTCAGCGGCAAGACGATGATGTAGGTGATCGACAGCGAGGCCTGGGTTCGATGGAAGAAGGTCGAACAGGTCAACCCGATCATCCCGAAACACGCCGCGACGGACAGGAGCAGCACGTAGAGCCCCGCAGTCTCGTAGGGATCGATGCCCGGCAGCCAGTTGCAGACGGCCACCAGCGGGGCCGACGACAACACCAGCAGGAAGAGGTAAAGCACCGAGTTGAGGTACTTCCCGAGCAGGATCGTGTGCGGACGAATGGGAGACGTGAGCAGCAGGTCGATGGTCCGTTTCTCTTTCTCCAACGCCAGCGCGCTTGCACTGAAGGCCGGCGCCAGCACGCTCAACAGCACCAACTGTCCCTGCCCGAAGATGATGAACAACTGGCGTGCCCGTTCGGACTCGGTCGAGATGGCTTCCAGCGGCCACGCCAGATAGACCACGATCGTCAACACAAAAAGGAATACGAAATGCAGGACAAAGGCCTTGTTGGAACGCAGAGCCGTCAGCAGTTCACGGCGCAGCACGGGATTCTCGATGGCCAGAAAAAGCGCATCGCTGAAACCCAGCTTTTCCTTCTGGGGCAACCGCCCCGGCCGCACCTGCTGCGCCTTTTCGGGGGCAGGGACGTCAAGCACCGGCTCCGGTACCGCACCGGCAGGGGCAGGAGCCCCGCCTGCGGCACGCGGTGTCCGCTCCTCGAGCGGGATGACATCCGAGCGTTCAGCCATGTTCAGGCCACCAGCCCCTGCGTGATCTTCATGAAGGCCTCTTCCAGGTCGGCCTTCTCTTCCGACATCCAGAGCACCGGCACGTCCAGACGCACCAATTCCCGATGCAGATTCACCACGTCCTCGTCGTTCCCGACAAACTCGAACTTGAACTCGCGCTCGCCCGCGGACAGGTTGCGCACCTGGGGATGATGCGCCAGCAGCACTTCGCAGCCTTCGTGCCGTGTCGCCGTAACGAGCGACACCACGCGGTTCTGCCGGATCGATTGGATCACGTCCTTGACCGGCCCGACCGCCAGCAACCGTCCGCGTTCGATGATCCCGATCTTGTTGCAGAAATCCGAAAGCTCCGGAAGGATGTGCGAACTGATCAGGATCGTCTTGCCCATCTTCTGCAGTTCGTGGAGCAACGCCTTCATCTCGATCCGTGCCCGCGGATCCAGCCCGCTGGCCGGTTCGTCCAAGATCAGCACCGGCGGGTCGTGCACGAGCGTCTTCGCCAGGCACAGCCGCTGCTGCATGCCCCGGGACAGCCCATTGACCAGCGTGTCGCGTTTCACCGTCAGATCCACCAGGTCCAGCACGTCGTCGATCAGCGCGCGCCGCTTGGATCGGGGCAGACCATACGCGGTCGCGAAGAAGTCGAGGAACTCCCAGACCTTCATGCCGTCGTAGACGCCAAAGGTATCCGGCATGAAACCGATGGAACGCTTCACTTCGTCAATCTGCTTGGTCACCGAGTAGCCGTTGATCCACGCCTGGCCAGCCGTGGGCTTCAACAGCGTCGCCAGAAAGCGGATCGTCGTCGTCTTGCCCGCGCCGTTGGGGCCGATGAAACCGAAGACATCGCCCTGCTCGATGTCCAGGTCCAGGTTATCGACGGCCACGAAGTGATCGTAGCGCTTGGTGAAACCGCGGATCTTAATCATGGCCTGCCACTCCCGATTAGCGTGCCTCACTCCGCCCCGTCACCTTCGGCTGGAACTCCAGCAGCTCCAGCGGCCAATCCACTTCGGCCCACTGACCCTTCAAACTCATCTGTGCCAATCCCACGCGCAACAGAATGCGCCCTTCCGGCCCCATTTCCTCGCACTCCAATTTGCCGTTGACCGAAATGGCGAGTCGTTCGCCGGGCTTCATCTGTTTGAACGACTGGCTGTGGATTTTGCGCCATCCACTGCCATCCAGCGTCAAGTCCGCCTTCCATCTGGCGATCTCCACCGTCAACTCCCCGCTCAATGCAGCCGGCATGGACGGCGCGTTGTTGTAGTAATTGTACCGCGTGGAACTCCGCTGGTTAAACTCCTGCTGCGTCAAAAAACGCATCTTGCACGAGAGGGAGAAGTCGCGCTCCTGCAGATCACGGACGTTCTGCGGTGCCCGCAGGTCCACATGCGTCAGGCCCTTCTGCGCATCCGCCTGCAGGATGCGCACGCCACCGGACTTCACCGAAAACGACTCCCATTCCGCCCGGTCCAACCGGCCCGGATCGGTCGTGAAGCGTCCGCTCCAGTTGAGCGACCCACCGCCGACACGGTCGCCCACCGGGACCAGCAGCATCGTCATGCCACGCTCGACATCCTCCATCTCGAGTACCCCCCGGAGGATCTTCACAGGCAGCGAACCACCGTCCACCCAGGCCAACAGGACCGTCTGGTGGTATCGGTCCAGGCGCGTCTGCACGAACGCCCCCAGGCTCTGCGCACGGTCCACCGTGATCTGCCCACCCCCCGCCGAGATGCTCCTTGGCGGAGGACGGGAGAAGAACAGGTCTTTAAGTTCCTGCCCGTCGCGCGGCCCCATGCTCACACTGAAGGGCTGCGTAACACCCTTGGTCAATACGCCCGTACCCAAACGCACGCCACGCCAATTGGAATCGAGGCCCTTGAACGCCAACACGGCGTTGATCAGATGGAATGGCGTACCGTTGCGCACCTCGACGTTCGCCTTGCCTGCATCATCGCGATTCAGGGTGATGTGCAGACCCTTGCCCAACCCCGTACGGTGCTGCACCTCCAGACGTCGCGTGGCGCGCGCAAGAATCTGCAGTTTCTCCACCACCAAGTCGCCATTGGGTTGCTCCAGGACGTCCATCTCCGGCAGCAGGCTCGTAATCCCGCGCGTCTTGAAACCCCGCGACACCAGATGCCCCGGCCCAGGCTGCGGCGGAATACCCGCCCCGTTACCCGGTTCGAACTCCAGACGATAGTTGCCGAAACGAGGCGCATATACGCTCATGAAAGTCCGGGTCATCCCTTCCTCCTGATCGGCTCCGGCCTCCACCACCGACAACTGATCGACCGTCAAGCGCCCCTGCTGAAACCCGACCACATACGCACCGATCGAAAAGAAGAGCGCCCACACCGGAACCGCAGCCCAGGCAATCTCGCGACGCCGGAACCAGCCAAAAATGAAGTAGTTCAGCGGGACGGCCACCAGCAGGTACAAGAGCAGCAGCGAGGCCACCACGCCCCGTTTGGGCGTCTCGACCGGCGTGTCCCTGCTGAACGAACCGTCCAGCTTCTCCCGCAACTGCTCCACCGAATCCCTTGGCGCGCGCCCGTCCTCATCCTCCACGTCCATCCAGGGCTGCTGCGGGGACGAAGACCGCTCCTGATAGGCAAAGAGCCCGCGCCGTCGCGTCTTCTCGATCAGCAGCAGCGGAATCGTGTCGCGATGGGGCCACGTCTTCAATTTCTCGTCGCTGAGCGAAAAGGCGAGGAAACTGACACCCCCCAAACCCACCTGACGATTCAACCGCTCGACCAACGCCGTCTGGCCATTCCGAAACACCTGGACCGTGCCCCCCTCATGGATGGGCGTTACGTCGATGACCGGCAACCCCTCGTCCTTCTCGCTCAGAAGCCAGGCCGGAGCCAGATCCAACCGCTTCACCCGGCTCAGTTCCCGGACACGGATGCCGGCCAGATCGGCGAGCGACAAGGCACGTCCATCCGGGGCTCGCAGGCGCGCAGGATCCACTCCACTGCTGATCAAGACCTGCCCACCCGCCTGAGAATACCCCCGCAGGGCCTCGATCTGCTCGTCGTTCAGCCCCTCGCGGGGCGGACCGTCTATCACGATCAAGTTAGCCAACGTCAGGTTGTACCAGCGGTTCGGCAGATCGGCCGGTTGCACCACCGCCACGCGGCGCCCGATCGGACCTTGGTCGCGCCCGGTGTCATGCTCGTCCCCAGCCCGCTTGGTCAGGAACTTGAACGCCGCCGCACGGTCCGATACCACGACGATCAGATCCTCGCGCGCCGAGTCCAACTCGTATAACCCCACGTCTCGTTCATAGGTGCGCGCCTGGGTGGCCACCGTGACGTGGACCGAGCTGAAATCGAACTCCGGGCACAACACCGAGAAGTAATAGGACTGCGTGGTCTTCGGAGCCAGTTCGAACTCCTGCCGATAACGCGTCGTGTAGGGCTTAACCCCTTCTCGGCCCTCCTTCGAAGGATCCAACTGCACGCGGATGTTGCCCTGGTAGGGCGTGTCCTCCGTGGTGTTCTGGACTTCGACTACGATCGAAACCCACTGCCCGCGCCGAGCGAATCCACCCCACTGACCAGAACCATACCGCGTCTGGTCATCCACCGCTTCTTTGTAGGTCGGCGATTGCTTCAGTTTCTCGGGATCGTAGCGCTCCACATCCATGAAACTGCGGAAGGAGCACCACGCCGAACACTTGAACGGAGGGATCTTTTTCTTCTTCTCAACATCCTCACGCTCGGCCTTCGAATCGCTCTTCTCCGCCGACTCTCCAGCACCCAGGCAGGCACAACTCCAGAACGCCAGGAGAAGAAACAGGACGCCCCTCACGAGATACCGCTCCACGGTTCGCAGATCCATGCAGCCTCTTGTCCCAGCGTAAGATACGCAGCCGAACCGTGATTCTTTCATGCTTTCCATACGAAATCAAACACAGGGAACCCATCGCGCCGTGCCAAAGGGAATCAGTTGAGCGGCGAGCACTCGTACCGATCCAGCCACGCCTCACATACACCCAGAATCGTCTCCGCCGTCATACGTACCACAACCTTGGTCCGCGCATCCACCCACAAGGTCACCGACCCACGACGCTCAAACAGGCCGTTGTAGTGACACTCCGGCCGCAACCGCAAACACTCAACGGAGCCTTCCCCGGTGGGCCACCTGAGCGTCTCGTGAGCCTCCACGCGAATAACCGTGTGCCACACGCGACGATCCGCAAACACCGGCAGTACCGCATCCTGCCCGGGCCTGAGATCCATCCCACGGAGGTAGTAGACAACCGAAAGCGGATCGAGCACCTTCCCGCCCAAGGGCACGTTCGCCCTGCGCCAAGGTGCCTTCTCCACCAACCGACCGGCTACCGGAAGACGATGCCAAGCGGGGTACTCGTAAATGGCCTCCAGTTTATCCAGCGAATAATCAAACTTTGCCCGCTCCTTGGATCGATAGGAGCCCTCATCCTGGTCCTTGCGGTACTGGCGGGTGAAACCGCCCTTCACATCCATCCATGATTGCGTCTTGCCCTCGACCCGAAAGAAGAGTGAAAGAAATCGGTTCGACCTCACATCCAAACGCACCCACCAGACTTCCTGCCCCTGCGCGTCGGCAAAAGGATGCCTGGCCTTCACCCTAAGCAGCGCCCGCCCCGCCGGCACGCCCTGCCATCTGATCTGGTACTCCAACTCCTCCCCCAACCAAACCCTGCGCCCATCCTCCCCCGTACCCCATCGTCCTAAGTCAAGCGCTACCGGCGCCAACTCGACCGCATCGGGCTCGCCTACCACCAAACGACCGCTGCGCGTTTCACGCGGCGAAGCACCACCGTTCTTGACCGCTTCGGGCCACAAGGCAGGCAGCTCCTCCTGCCCAGGAATGCAATGCAACGCCGCAATGCTCATGAGCACCACGACCCCCGTCCAGCGCACCCCGGTCATCCGCATAGACCTAAACATAACGCCCCTTGTCTGCCAGAGCCGAAACGGCCCCGCTTCGAACAGTCTTCACGCAAGTCAATGACGGCTCAAGGACGGCCCTCTTTTAGCCAGCTTCACAGGTGAACGCAAGATGCTCACAGGGCAGGCGACTACGCGGAGTCCAATGCTTCAGGTCCGAAACTCAAACCCGCTACTCGTCGAGCCAGATCTACTGAATCATAAAAGACTTAATCAAACGAAAAACAGATGTCAACACATCAAACACATAGACTACATCACGCAAAATGACTTAGATCATTTAAATCATAAACAACTATTAATTATATACTAGCGACAAAGACAGCCTAGGTACACCGCCATTAATACGGCATGCACTCGCACCTTAATATTTATGTTAAGTGGAGGCAGGAGAGGCGATTAGCCGGGAAACATTAACACCACTCTGGGATCACTTTTGATTCAATCAGCCGTCCTTCGTACCCCTCGCGCAGGAACCTACACACCGCTTCCCGCCCCACATCACCATAGTCGAGGGTATAGTCATTCACGTACATCCCGACAAAGCGGTCGGCCATGGATTCATCCATGTCGCGCGCATAGCGCAACGCATAGGACAGGGCATCTTTCCGGTGATCCAACCCCCATTGGATGGACTGCCGTAGATGACTCGAAATGACCTGAATCCGATCAGAACCCAGATCCCGACGGACTCCGTTTCCTCCCAGCGGCAAGGGCAAGCCCGTCCTTGCTTTCCACCAGACACCTAAATCCACAACCCGCTGCAGTCCGCCTTGCCGGGCTTCGTGGTACGTCAATTGACCCTCATGGATCAGCAGGCCCCCGTCATACGTACCGCGTGCCACCTCCGCAATGATCCGATCGAAGGGTATCACTTCGACCGCAAAGTCAGGGGCCTCCGCTGCCCCTACCCCGTCCACGCCCTGGGCGAAGAGACGCAGCGCCAAAAACGCGCTGGTCCGAGTACCGGGCACGGCAATCCGTTTTCCACGCAGCCAGGCCCGGGGGTCTCCACCCGAAAAGGACCGGGCCACCAGTACCGGTCCGTATCCGTCGCCGAAACTGGCTCCGTGTGGCAACAGCAGGTACTTCTCCGCAAGATACGCATACGCGTGGACGCTAAGAGCCGTCACCTCATACTCGCCTTTCTCGGCCCGTCGATTGAGGGATTCAATGTCCTCGAGATGATGCACGTACACATACGGTCTCGTGTCGAAACACTTAAAGGTCAGTCCGTAGAACATGAAGGCATCATCAGGGTCGGGCGAATGACCCACGTGTATCTGCATGACCCGCTCTCCTCTCGGGGGCTTGTTTCGTCAGGACCCCTACTCTACTTCACGACCGCCATTACGCATAGCTGCAGTGACCTTCCTACCCAATGTCTTCTTGTCAACCAGGATCATCCCGCGTATTTTCAGTCTCGCTGCCGCATCACGCACGACCCCTCAACGACAGGAGGCCCGCCATGACGGAAGAGCAAGCCCCAGTACCCACCCTGATCGGAAAAGAGGAGAATCCCTACAATCTGGCCGAACAGGGCTGGCGGGACCTCCTCACGGCTGTAGACCGTATCCAAGCCGCCGCCAACAGGCTCAAGAAGACCGAGCGAAGCATCGACGGCTACGATATCGAGAAGGCCCTCGTCAAACACAAGCCGGAACTGATGAAGAAGCATCTGGAAGGACTGCTGGCGCACCGGAAGGAAAATAAACTGTAGGACGGTGTGGTCGGACGCGGCAGCCACGTCCGTCGCCTCGCTACCCGATCCCCGCTCCTTTGTAGATCCGTCCGTCGACGACTCGCGCGAAGTCGGTCCACTGCGAAGCCGCGCCCATCTGCAGCTCTTTCTCCAGGATGGACTGGATGCCCTGTAGCTTCGCATCCACGCACTCAATGTGGTGCAGCGCGACCGCTTCGGCGATACAGGGCGTGACCGGTGAACCATGCTCGCGTTCGCCGTGGTGGCTCAGAATCATGTGCACCAACAGATTCCGCTTGGTGCGCGGAAAGTCCGGCCGTTTGAGCATGAAACGTTCGATCATCAACGCGCCCAGTGCGATGTGCCCGCAGAGTTTTCCGGCATCTGTGTAGTTGAAGCCAGGGCCCGGATCCAACTCCTCGATTTTTCCGATGTCGTGCAGGATCACGCCCGCCAGCAGCAAATCACGGTTCAGCGCCGGCCGCTGGACGGCCAGTTCCTGCGCAAGTTTGGCCGCCGAGAGCACGTGCTCCATCAGTCCGCCGATCCAGGCGTGATGGACATTCATCGCCGCCGGTGATTTGACGAACTTGGCGCGCAGGTCCGCATCGCCAAACAACGCGTTCAGTAAACCGCTGTAGTCCGGATCCTTGAAACTGGCCAGGAGGGCATCCAGTTCCTTCTCCATTTCAGCTGCATCGCGATGGGAAACAGGCAGAAAATCCTCGCTGCTGACTTCGCCCTCGGACGCCGATTTGACGCCAAAGGCAATCATCTGCGCCCGATTCTGATAGGTTTCGACTCGACCGCGCGCCCGTACAAAGCCGCCGACCGTGTACTGCGAAAAATCCTTATCGGTCGCGTCCCAGTGCCTCACGGGAATCTGGCCCGTCCGATCGGCGAAGACCGCCTGGATGTACTTCGAACCGTTCTTGGCCGCGCGCATCGAGGCGTCCTGCACAACGTAGACCTGGTCCACTTCCTGCCCGGGTACCAGGTCCTGGATGAACGTGCGCGGAAGCCCGCCCTTGCCGCCGGCCTTCAACTGCGGCTTCAGTTCATCGGGAAACAGCGAACCCATCTTGCCCATGTCATCGCTCCATGTTCCAAACCGTGCGACCGGCGGATACGATCAGGCTTCCGAAAATCCTCTCCCACAGAGAGAAGCGCCCTTTAACAATCTCGGGGCCACGCGCAACGTCCATCGGGACCGACAACGGCCCCCTTTATCAAACGCCCACTATTCCTTGTCCACATAGAAGAGATACCACCATCGTGGACAGTTCCGGTCCAGCATCGGGCGGGTAATGAAGCTGAAATCGTCCAACACCAGCGGACTGGACACTGAAACCCCGGACTCCTCCATGCACTCCTGGTCCAGGAAGGACAGGATCAAACGCCCCCCCGGCATCAGCAACTCGAGGAGTCGCTCGACATGATCCTCCAATTGCGGCTTCACGTCCGGAATATGATCCAGGACTTCCGTGCAGAGCACGCAGGCGCACGACTCCTTTTCGATGGCATTGTTCTCGATCGAGCCGACCTCAAAGCGACAGTTCGGAATATGGTGCTCGGTCACCAACTGTCGCCCGATCAGCATCCGTGAATCATCCGGATCGATGCCGATCACTTCCGTACGCGGTTTCTTCCAGGCCAGGTTCACGCTGACCAGGCCGGAACCGCAACCCATGTCGGCGATCCGCCCCTCGTTGGGCACCAACTGCATCTCGGCCCGCATGCGACCCAGCGTCACCCAGTGGATCGACTGGAAGACGCCCTGCGAAGCCGGCACATGCCCCTGCCAGACCTGCGTATTGCGGTCCATGTAGATCCAGGCATTCGAGACTTCCTGAATGGACATGCTCAACCCTCATGCCGGTGTAGAACCATCCTCCGGATGGTGTCGGGCACGCCGGAGGTCTGCGCTACACCGTCTGACCGTACACCCACGGCATCGGCGCAATGCCCGTCCCCTGGCCCTGCAACAACAACTCGTCCTTCTCGAACCACAACGCCAACTCGCGCTCCGCCGACTCGGGACCGTCCGAAGCGTGAACCAGATTCTTCCGGCCCGAGAGCGCGAAGTCCCCACGGATCGTCCCCGGCGGCGCTTTGAAACCGGAGGTCGGCCCCACCAGATTGCGTACGGTCGCGATCGCCTCCGGCCCTTCCACCGCCATCACGACGATCGGGCCGGACGTGATGAACTCGAGCAACCCGGGATAGAAGGGCTTGCCCTTGTGCTCAGCGTAATGTTCTTCGGCCCATTCGCGGTTGACCCGCATCAGTTTTAACCCGACAAAACTGAGGCCCTTACACTCCAACCGCTTCAGAATCTCGCCGATCAATCCACGCGCCACGCCGTCCGGCTTGATGAAGACCAGGGTCCGTTCCACAGGCGCGCTCAAAACAGCACTCCTAAGTCTGTCCCTGCATCGGCCGGGCAAAGGCTCTCACAGATGCTCAGCGGGAATCGCAAGTTGTAGCGGGAGGCGGAGGGGCCTGTCAAGGAGCAGGCGGAGCGCTACACGGATTCCAAGGTGGATTTGAAGGGCGGCCGTGTCACCGTATTCCTTGACTCCCGCGCCAAAAGCTCGATAGTGCGCGCCTTGGACGGCACAACTGGGATTGGACACAGAACGACTTGCTGACGCGAACATTCCTCCACCTCACACACATCGGCCCTCAGCGCGAACGGCACTACTGGGACGAGGGCGTGCTCTGTTGGGATGATCTGCTCAGCAAGCGCGACCTCTTCGACGATGGTCCTCCGCCGCCGATGGAAGCCGAACTGCTTCTCTCGCGAGACCGACTCTCACAGGCCGACGCAGGGTGGTTCGAAGAGCGCCTGGGCGCTGAGCATGCCTGGCGTATGGCCGCCGAATTCGACGACGGGCGCATCGCGTACCTCGATATCGAAACCGACGGGTCGCCCGGCAATCACCTTCCCGATGGCGCTGACCGCCCCGGGGGTACGACGGTACTTTCTGTGTGGGACGGCATCGAGGCCCGCGTCTTCCCGCGCGGCAGGGACCTCGACGAACTCCCAACGTACCTCTCGAAGTACAAGGTGCTCTGCACCTTCAATGGCAAGAGCTTCGACATTCCCTACCTGGAGCACTGCTACGGAAAGAACTTTTTTCATGGCGCGCACCTGGACCTGCAGCCGATCACCAAAGCGGTCGGCCTGACCGGCGGTCTGAAGAAGATCGAGAAACTGCTCGGGATCCAACGTCCCTCCGCCATCGCGAACTATACGGGTTGGGACGCGGTGAAGCTGTGGGGCGCCTATACGCGCGGCCGAAAAGACGCCATCGAACCGCTCGCGCGCTATAACCTGGCCGACAGCGTGAACCTGCAGGCCGTGCTGCGATCCGCCTACAACCACGCGGTCGCCCTGCAAAACCTGCCCTTCCGCCGCTTCGACCGACTCCAGGAGGAAGGCGTGAACGACGCGATCGAACGGGCGATCCGGTTGTTGCGCTGATGGGGGCGGCTATCCCACCTTTTCCCAATCACTTTCCCGCACTTCATACTCCCACTCGGCGTGCCAGAACGTTTCCTTCAGCGACGCGTGCCGAGTCTGCCAGACCAGTTTCCAGTCGGCATCCAGGCGGCGCAGGAAATGCGCTTCTTCGGCGCTGTTGGTGCCGTCAGCCCGACCGATCGCCAGACGGCGCACGCGATGCGTCACCTCCGTAATCGAAGGTTCGCCCTTCTTAGCCTTGGCGTTCTTCGCATAGAAAACGACTCGGGGAACAGCGGGCACCTGAACGGTGGTGGTATACAAGGGTTTAGACATGCGGCCGCATTTCCGGATGCCATTCGTAAAGGGGCCTGACGACCCGCTTCGACCCGAAGGTTGTAGCGCACAATGGGGTAATTGGGAAGTGAAGGGAATCAGGAGCACGGGCAGGGGGTGCACCCGTCCCAAAGCGCTGGAAACGCGCTTGCCGGCCGCTAGCCTTTCCCGGGCGCCGGCCCGGATGTGGTGCCCGGCTGATCCGGACTCCGTTTCCATTCTCCTCCGCGAGAGATCATTCCTGTGTTTCATGTCCGCCTGTTGACCGCATCCATCACGTTCTTCGGAATCGCGGTGGGAATGCTGCTTACCGCGACGCCACAGGCCGCGATGAGTCTGAACTGGGAATCCAGAACCATCGGGCTCATCGGCGCATGTACGCCACTGGGTTACGCGCTGGGCAGCCTGGTCTGCGGACGATTCTCACACACGCCGAGCAAGCGCCTGCTGCTGATCGGCGTGTTCATGTCCCTACTGACCCTGATCGGCTGTTTCTTCACACGAACGCCGGCGCTTGCGGCAGCAGGACAGTTGAGCTTCGGCTTCTCAATCGGGTTCTTCTTTCCCGTCGTCTCCTCCTGGCTGCTCGAGTTCCAGCGCGACGGCATCGCGCGCACCTGCCTGCTGCGACACTACAACGTCGGGTGGACGGCAGGCACTGCGGCGGGCATGTTCGCGACAGGCTGGCTTTGCGACGCGGGCTGGGTTTTCCCCTCGTACCTCATCGGTGCGGGTTTCATGGGGGGGAGTTTTCTGCTGGCCCTCTTCGCCGAGTGTCGTGGCCCCGGTCACGCACCAGCCGCCGATACCGCCACCCGAACCCCACGGCTGGGACGCGTGCCCTTCGCCATTCTGGCCGCGGCGATCATGGCCAACCTGATGGCGCTCGGCATGCGGTCCATGGTCCTGGTGAACTACCCTGAACTGAACAAGGCCATCGGAGGGAGCGCCAACCAGATGGGCTCCTACAGCGCGTTGGTGCTGCTCGGACAACTGGGGGCCTTCAGCATCGGCTCGATTTACGAGCCCTATATCGGTTTGCGGCGAACCTATTTAGTCAGCGCGGTGTTGCTGACCGCGACCAGCCTGTCGTTCGCATTCGTCACGAGTCCGGCCGCACTGGTGCCGATGGCCTTGCTGACCGGGGGGATGATGGCCATGGCCTTCCAAGCCGGAATCATCGCCTCGACCGGCTTCTTCTCGCAGGTCCGCACGGGAACGACCTTCTTTGAGTTCATCGTCGGCACGGCCGGACTTTACTCGTTCGCCGGCGGGACCTTTGTGGACGCCGCCCGGGGTCGAGGGTTCAGCGAGATCGAAGCACTCCGCACGCCGTTTCTGGCCATGGTCGGCCTGGTGCTGCTCTGCCTTCTCGCTCAATGCTTGCTCGTCTCACGCCGCGCCGAGCACCGGGTACTGCTGCCGGAAACCCTCGCACTGAAGCGGCAGGAGCGGGATCAAAAGGCGGAGTATGATTCCTGATGTATTGCAACGGGGTTGCACCTGGGGAATCGACAAGCTTCGGCTGGAGACGGAGAAGTCGTCGCCTGCAGCATCAGCGGCAGGGCAAGCGTCCTCATTCCGCGCCGCCGCCCTCGTTCGATTGTCCCCTGCGCCCACGACCACGCCGTCCGACGCCGTCGCCCTCTTCACCCCCGCCACCCTTGTCCCCATCCGCAGTATCGGATCCTTGTGAACGATTCGTCCGGTTCAGCGACAGCGTCGATGTCGACTTGGGCAATGGCTTGGCCACCATCGTGCTCACGGCGACATACGTTTTCCCGTCCAACTCGGTCTTCTCGCCCTTGATCAGGTACGCGCCGATCATCTCCTGGTTCTGTATCCGAACCAGGTACTCCTTCACAGCCGGCGGTGCCGTTGGTCCCGGCTTCAGTAGATAGACACTGTCCGCGGTCTTGACGGCCGCCGCACACTCCGTCAGGCTCGTATCTTCAAAGGTGCACTTGGCACACCCGACCGTCCCATGCCACGCAGGGGCGGGCAATGCAGGTGCTTCGGCGGTCTTGTCACCGGCTGGATCCACATCCTTCCCCTCGGCCCCCCACGAGGAAACCAGCAGTAACGCCACCAGTATCGCGACGGCCCCAGGAAGACGCATGCGCTGACTCCTTAGCTCCACCCCACTCGCCGATGGCTCCTGCCTCTCCGTATGACGCACCAACACAGACGTTTGCTTCCATGGTTACATTCACACGCTGAGCCGCACGAGCCTCCCCAGACGAAAACCCACGTCCCATATTATGGCAATCCGTTACACAACACACCCGAGTATCAGAGCGTCCGGCCTTCCAGTTCCAACAGACGGCGCTTCCAATCCAATCCCGCGCCGAAGCCGCCAGGACCATTCGACGCCACCACGCGGTGACAGGGGATGAAGAGCAGAATCGGATTGGCGCCGCAAGCCTGTCCCGCGGCACGCACGGCGTCCGGCGAGCCAGCCGCTCGGGCAATCTGGCCGTAGGTCCTTACTTCGCCGAACGGAATCCGGTGCAACGCACGCCACGCGCGAACGAAGAACGGCGGACGCCCGGAAAGATCGAAGGCGTCCCACGGCAAATCGATTCGCTGCCCCGCCCATCGGGCCACCAGCGTCTCCGTCAGCCGTTTTCCTGCCGTGCCTTCCTGATCCGTCAACAACGGATAGGACCCGGTCGAGAACGAGCCCCTCCCCTGCCCTGGATGCCGACCTTCCTTCCGCACGGTTCCGGGCAGTCGCAGTTCCCGCAAGCCCGCATCCGTGAAGGCGGCCGTCCACGCACCCAGCGGCGTAACCAACCGGTAAACTCGCGACTCGATGCGTTGCATGCGCTTGGACTCCTCTCCACCTGTTATCGACCACAACCCCTTCGCGGATGCACCGAATGGAACGCCATGGCCCAGTCCAACTTTTGCTAAGCATCCAACCGTGTATGGACGATATTCAAACCTGATGCCTGCGTACAGGCATTTCACATACGGAACAAGGGCGGACCAAGACTGGCGGCGATACAGCACGCCAGTCCGGTCTTCGGGAGGAGGCAAGGGCATGAAAAGGGACGCTCGAATCGGTCTGGCCGTCGTTCTGGTCGCGGGATTAGCCGTTACGTTGCTGGTGGCGCGTTCAATCCATCAGAATGGAGCCCAGGCCGGGATCGACCAGGATCCCGCACCTGAACGGGAGACCGCCTCAGCCAACCAGACGGCGCCGGATTCCGGAGCCACCCTGGACCCGGCCTATGACGCCCAGGCCAAGGTGGTCATGGAATTCCAGACCCAACACGAATATGCGCCAGCACCCATCTCTCAGGCAACCGGCGGCAGCCCCGCCGGCACGATCGTGGATATCGGCCCGGAGATCGCTGCGATCCCGGATCGGAACCGCATCCAGACCGCCACGAGCAGCCAGGCGCTGAACACCTCCAATGGAATGCTCCCCCCGGTCGGCCAGCCTCCGGTACACACCTTCCAGCAAACCCAACAGGCACCCACGGCCAACGACCTGGGCACCTACACCATCGCCTCCGGCGACAATCCTTGGAAAATTTCCGTCAAGATCTTTGGCGACGGCAAGTATGCGCAGAAGATCGTGGACGCCAACTCGGGACTCAATCCCGCCAAACTGCGCATCGGGCAGAAAATCAGCATCCCGGCTATCCCGAATGCGACGCCGCGCATGACGCTCGAAAACGCAATCGCCACTAGCATTCCAGGCCACATGGCGCCTCTCGGCGGACAGGGCATGCCCCAGGACTTCAACACCGGAACCGACCCGATGGCGCACATCGGTGTCGCACCCCAGGCCACCACTCAGACACACACCGTCGTCGCCGGCGATACGCTCGGTAAGATGGCCGCCAAGTACCTGGGCTCTTCGGGGCCGAAGTCCGTCAAGAAACTGCAGGACGCCAACCCAGGCCTCAACGCCAAGCGCCTTAAGATCGGTCAGGAGATCAGAATTCCTGCGCAGTAGGAGCGATTCAATCACGCTGGTTGATGTCCACGGCCTCCTTCGGGAGGCCGTTTTGTTGGTGGAGACTGCGGTGGGGCTGACGGACCACTGGCATACCGTCGGTCTGCGCGCTATAACGTAGAGGGCGCTGAAACAGCGACTGACCCATCGAGAAAGGCATCGTATGCGCGCCATTCCCGTCGTGAAGATGTCCGGCACCGGTAACGACTTTCTGATGGTCGATAACCGGAAGGGATTGCTTACGGAATCGGCCCTGGCCGATCTGGCTCGCGCGGTTTGTCCACGGCGCATTTCCGCCGGCGCAGATGGCCTGATCCTCGTCGAACCCAACCGCATCGCCCATCACGAGTACCGCATGCGCATCTTTAACGCGGATGGGTCCGAAGCCGAGATGTGCGGGAATGGATCCCGCTGCTGTGCCGTCTTCGCCCGGCAGATTGGGGCGGCAGGCGCCCGCCAGGTCATCGAAACGCTGGCGGGAACGTTACACGCGGAAGCCGACGACGATGGCCGTTCCGCCAAGGTTCAGCTTTCTCCCCCCGACCAGCTGGTGGTTCGCGAAAACGTTCCGGTGCTCGGCCAGAACCTGAAGCTCCACAGTCTGAACACGGGCGTTCCACACACGATCCTCTTCGTCGAAGACGCATCCCAGGTCGACGTCCGAGCCTTGGGCGCCGCCATCCGAGGCCACGCGGTCTTCAAACCCAAGGGCACCAATGCGAACTTCGTCCAACCCCTGGGCGGAAGCGCCATCAAGTTGCGAACCTACGAGCGTGGCGTCGAAGACGAAACGCTGGCCTGCGGTACCGGCGCGACCGCCAGCGCCATTATCACCGCGCTGGTCCACCACTACACACCACCCATTCAGGTCCACGTGGCAAGTGGCGACACGCTGCTCATCCACTTCGATCCGGACCGCACGGCGATGACCAGTTCACGCCCGTACCTGGAAGGAGCGGTCAGAACGATCTACCGCGGCGAATACTATTGGGACCGATGAACGACCCGGCCACCTCAACGCGACGTGTCGGAAGATTGCGAAGCCAGGCGGACGGCACGGCCTTTTCGTCCGCCCGACCAAGCTTCATCCTGCGGACGGGAACGTCCGCGCTACGATCCGGCTTCGAACGCCTTGGCCTCTGCCAACCGACGAGCGAGCGCCTGCGTCTGCTCCTGCAGCGGTGATCGCAGGTGGGCCAGCACTTCGGCAGGTCCCAGCAGCAGCAACTCGTGATAGGCCCGCGGGAGCATCTCGTCGGAGGCCAGTCGCCCCAGCAGGAACGGACGGCCCGCCCGACGCTGGTCCAGTTCACTGCGAAAACGTTTGTAAAGGTTCAAGTGCCCGACACTGCGCGGCCCGCGATTGTAGATGTAGCAGAGCACGCAAGTCCGCTGCGCGAGTTCGAGGACGGGCGGCAACAGCCGATTCCAGTCGGCGAGAAAGTCGTACGGATCAACGAGCACGAAATCGAAAGGACCGCTGTCTGGCGCCGCGGCCAGAATCTCCTCTCCGCTGCGTTGCGAACAGACCACGGCTTCGCGAATCGAGGACCATCTCGCCCGGCGCGTCTCATCAAGGTCGAAAACGTGCATCTGCGCCGGGCATCCCGCGGCCGCGCACGATGCACGGAAGAGCATTGCCGACGATGGCCATTCCTTCCGGGCGGTAAAAGGTGCAGCAGCACAAGCCAGGTCGCTCTTCGCCATCCCGGCGATCCGCTGCGCGGCACCTTCGGTCAACGGATACGTCGGGGCGCCGACAAAAGGATCCAGGTAGCGGACGGGGCGGTCGTTGGCGGCGTGCGCCACGGCGCGGGTGGCCGCCACGGTCCATACCCCTTTGACAATATCGCCCCAATTGCCGGGCTCATAGAGCATCCGCAGTCGCTCGTTCTCGGCGGGTTGGCCCACCTTCCATTGCCAGGATTGCGCGCGATGCGAATCGGCCATCACCATGATTCCTTGTCACACGCCTATGAACGATGGGAACAGCCTACACCGGCTCTGCGGCCAGCGAAACTGCCGGAGCCGACGCTATGACTGGCACGGCCGGAAGTGGTGCGGGTGCGACCGCCGGCGCGGGGCAGGTCCTGACACCTGACGGTGGCGTCCAGTCGTTCGACCCACGAGAACTCCTGGCCTGCTGGGACGATATGAACGATGTATTGCTCTTCTGGCCGTGAAAGAGTCCCTGTCCGTCAGTCTGCCAGGCGAAGGCGCTGTGCCACGGGAAGCGTGGCGGATTGACGCGTGTGGTCTCGATGCCTTTGGGGCCGATACCGACCGGATAGTACACGCCCCTGCACCCCTGCAGGCTCCTTGCATACCACTGCCCCCGATCCATGAAGGCGATGCACGGAGAATCGGCAGGGTCGGCCTGTTCGATATGGTTGGATGAGTAGAGTCCGTAGTACGGCGCCTGGTGGTTGTAGTTCAGATGGTAGTCGCCAAACCAGGCAGGATCGTCCGTCGTGACCCACGTCCCGAAGATGGACGGGGGAAAGTCAAGGTTCCGGCTGGCACTGGCCATGACATAGTTCGAGAGATAGTAGCGCTGCTCAATCACCGGATCGCCAATCCCGACCTCCGACTGATTCCAATACCGGTCCCACCACGCGGCATGTTCCCTCCACAAACGGTCCAGCTGGTCCGCATGCATCACGACAAGCTCGGTTGCGCTCCGCAGGCAGTCTGACGCCTCAAAAGAAGTCGCCATGGCCAGCACGAGCCGGACCGTCCGGCCGGGCTGCAGATCGAAGGCAGATGCGTTCGCACCGACGACCTTGAGCGCGCAAACGGCGTCCACAGACATATCGACGCCTTGCTCGACGTGATAGGAAGACCCTTGCAGGCGCGGAACGGATACACGGAGGGTTCCGAACATCCTCACCCCGGTAGAGTCGTGTCTCGACCGCATCTTCCAAAAGTCGTTCTTCGCGATCCAATAGCCTTGGTGCTCAGGCGGGCCGCCGATGCAGACGCCCAAGTCCCCGTTGCCGAGAAGCGGTGCATCCGTCGCCGTGGTGCAAGGGATCTTCTGCGGCGGCTCAGACAGGAGGCTCCGGTATCTTGTCACGCGGTGTGGCTTCATTTTCTGCTCTCCTCAACGTCCCGCAGCAGCGGTGGCGAAGCCGTACGCTGACTGGGGGTGTTCGGCTCCTGTTCCTCATACGGTGGGATACACTCTTACAATGTCGTAGGACTAGTTGTCACCCCCCGGGCCCCTGTTCTGCACTCCGCTTTGCTCCCGCGCCGATGGTTCCTCCCGACTACGTGTGTCGCTACGGCAGGACGAAGGTGTTGAACGACATCGGCTGCAGTTCAGCCCGCCATGCCGCGGCGCCGGATGACAGCGTCACCGGGCGCGCTCCGCCAAAGGGGTTGTGCATGACGATGACTGTCGATCCACTGGGATTGCGGAAGGCCACGGCATTGCCGGCCCACGTTCCCCCGAGACCCATCCGATGTGCACCGGGCTCGACGAACTGACCAAAGTGCCTCATCACGTGGAACTCCGGGCGGTAGGTCATCTGCCGCCGCTTGATATCGACGGTCATCATGGAGTTCTGACGCCACCCCCAGGTGCTGAGTCCACCTTCGGGCAGCACCATGTTCCAATAGACGTACGCGTTGGCGCCATTGGTGATGTAATGCTGCATCAGCCCGAACACGTAGTGCGCATAGGCCCACGTATTCAGGCCGTCCCCGCACTCGTTCTCGGTCTGCATGAGCCGCTTCTCCGGCCAGGCGGCATGCGTTCGCTGGATGGCACCTTTTCCCGCCCACTGGAATCCCACGCCGGCCACGTAGCGGTTCGCCCGCGGATCGCTCAGGACGGTGAGGGGAAAGCCGTTGTAGTCATCCGTGTTCAGCGTCCCCAGCCAGATCTCGCAGTCCAGACCCGCCCGCGCAAAGGCCGGCCCCAGGTAGTCCCGGATGAAGTCGCGCAACTGTGCGCCGGTCCACAGGCAAGACGGGAACTTCTGGTCCGCCACCACTTCGTTCTGCGGGTGGATCTGCTCGATCCGCACTCCTTGCCGGGCATAGGCCTGCACGAACTTCACGAAATACAGCGCATACGCCGCCAGATGCTTCCGATCCCAGACCAGCGTCCCATAGTTGTAGGCGCGCGGGTCTTTTAGCCACGTCGGCGGGCTCCATGGCGATGCAAACAGCTTCAAGTCGGCACGGATGCCGAGAGCCGCCTTGATGTACGGCAGCAGATAGCGGCGGTCCCGCTCTACAGAAAAGTGTTTCATCCGGAAATCGCCATCGGTTTCGTTATGACTGTACCATTCCATCGCGTAGTCGCTGGCCCCGATGGGGAGGCGGCCGATGGAAAGGCGGCACCCCGTGGCTGGATCAAAAAGACTCTTCAGCGCTTTCGCGCGTTCGGACGGCGACAGCACGGACAGGGCGTGCCAGCCCAGCTCATTGAAGCATCCTCCCACCCCTTCCCACTTCTGTCCGACCGTTTCGGTCACCTGCAATCCCGGCGCCGTCCCTTTCTCGGCGACGAGCGGGCGGCTCCGCCAGGGTTGCGCTTCCGTCGTCTCCATCCATCTCGGTCTCATGTTTCCCCCTCTAGCTGAACGCTTGGTTTCACGGGCGCGGTTTACCGCGTACCGTGGAAACCTTTGTTCGATGCCTTAATGTTCCGTGAATAATGTTGTTCCGCATTTCGTGCACTTGCCAGTCTCTCCAATCAACTTCCAGTTCGGATTCGAGCCGTGCCATGCACCGCTCAGATCTCTTCCCAACCAATCCCCGCATTGATGACAACGAATGAACTTGGCATATCGTCTTTGCCCAGTGACGATCCAGAGCCACGGCACAGCAATGATGTATGCTACGGCGATCAGCACGGCCGCCACCGCAAAACCATACGATGGGTCAAGAGATCGAATGATAGCCGCAAACAGAGCAAGCCCGCCAATGTAGATGACGTACGGACGAACGGTCCGCCATGAGAACTTAGATCGTTCTTCCTCGCCTTTACGCCAGTATGCAAGGAACTCCTCACGCGTGGGTTCTGTTGTTTCTTTTGTCA
>CAYSBP010000014.1:24231-27613 GCA_964429255.1 uncultured Planctomycetia bacterium | reverse complement strand
TTCGGCGACACGGCCGAGACCACGCCGCTGCTGATGATGTACACGCTGGGCCACACCTTTATGCCGCCGTCCATCCACTCCGGTGGCCTGCGCTATCATGGCATGGCCCCAACGGTCAGCCACCTTCACAAACTGGGGCTGATCGAATCCGCCGCGGTGCCTCAGACGAAGATCTTCGAGAGTGCACTGCTCTTCGCGCGCACCGAAGGCATCATCCCGGCACCGGAAACGGCCCACGCCATTCACACAACCATTCAGGAAGCGATCAAGGCACGCGAGGAAGGCAGGAAGCGCGTGATCGTCTTCTGCTTCTCCGGCCATGGCATGATCGACCTGGCGGCCTATGACGCCTACCTGGACGGGACGGTCAAGAATTCGTAAGTTCGTGGATGATCTGATTCGTTGAAGACTGAATTGAGGCCGGGTGAATGGGGCCAGGAGACACACTCCGGGGGTGGGGAGAAATGCAGGCGAAGGGCCTACCCCGCGGTGGCTTGGCCGCTCCGTGTCTCCAATACCTCGCGCAGTTTGGCCTGTAGCGCCTCGTACTGGAACGGTTTCTGGAGGAAGCCCACCAAACCTTTCCCCACAAAGCGCTGCGTCACTTCCTGCTCGTTGTAGCCGCTGGACATGACGACCCGGACGTTCTTGTCGATGCGCCGCATCTCGCGATACGCCTCCTCTCCGTCCATGTGCGGCATGGTCAGGTCGAGGAGCACGCAGGCGATCTCGGTGTGGCGCTTGCGGAAAACCTCCAGCGCGTCGCGGCCATCATTCGCGACGATCGCCTGGAAGCCCATCAATTGAAGCATGCGCTCGGTCACCACGCGCACGGTCTCTTCGTCATCGACGACGAGAATCGTGCCGCTGCCCTTCCAGTCCTGTGGAGTCGCGCGGGCAGCCTGGCTTTTCACCGCGGTCTTCTCAATCGCCGGGAAGAGGACCTTGATCGTCGTCCCTCTGCCCAACTCACTGTATATCTTGATAGCACCCTTGTGCCCACGCACAATCCCCAATACGGCCGCCATCCCCAGTCCGCGTCCAGTGAACTTGGTGGTGAAGAACGGGTCGAAAATCTTACTGCGCACCTCGGGTGTCATGCCTGAACCCGTATCGGCCACCTCGATGTAGATGTACATCCCTTCGGCCAGATCGTCGGAGAGGTGGGTTTCGCCCAGGTAGCTTCGATCGCAGCGGATGGCGCCCGTGGCGATGGAGATGATGCCGCTCCGTTCGCCAATCGCCTCGGACGCATTCGTGATCAAATTCATCAGAACCTGGCGCACCTGCGTGGCGTCGGCTGCAATGGCCTGCAGGTTGGCCGCCAGATGGTACTTGAGGACGGCCTTCTTGGAGATCGAGACCTCCAGCATGCGGGTCATCTCCTCGACGACCTCATTCATGTTCAGGGTCTCGATGACGAAGCGGCCCTTGCCGGAATAGGCCAGCATCTGACGGCAGAGGTCGGCCGCGCGGCGCGAAGCCGTCTCGATGTCGCGCAGGTAGCCCTGTGCGGGCGAAACGTGGGAGAGCGAGCGCATGGCCAGGTCGGCATTTCCGAGGATCGCCATCAACAGGTTATTAAAGTCGTGCGCGATGCCGCCGGCGAGCACGCCTAGACTTTCCAGTTTCTGGACATGCTGCATCTGCGCCTCCAGATGGCGGCGCTCCTCCTCTGCCCGTTTGCGCTCGGTGATGTCGCGGATGATGCCGATGACGCCGATGATTTCGCCCTGGGCATTTCGTAGAGGCGAATGGATGGTGGACATCCACTTGGAAATTGTTCCATGACCATCCGGGATTCGGCTTTCAGGGCTGTGCACGGTCTCGCCAGCCAGCGCGCGTTCCAAATCGGCTTGGATACCGAGCTCGGCAAAGAATGGGAGCGCCTCCCAAGGTTGCTTTCCGATGACCTCACCTGTGGCCTTGCCCGTGATCCGCTCCATGTACTGGTTCCATACGATGTAACGGAGTTTGCGATCGCAGACCACGATCCCTTCCTGGGCGCTGGTGACCACCTGGCGGCTGAATTCACTGGACTCGCGCAGGGCGTCTTCAGCCCGTTTGCGTTCGGTCAGGTCGTGCATCAGTGCCAGCACATGCTGCGTGCCGGCAGGGCCCGGGACGATGGTCGTGGAGATCGCGAGAGTGCGTTTCGCGCCGTCCTTGCGGGTGATCTCCCACTCCTCGCCCAGCAGGTCCTCGCCCGTACGCATACGCGCCATGCGCTGAGCCGCGCGTTCACGCACTACAGGGTCCGGATAGAGCGTCTGGTACCAGCCGCGTTCGTTGATCTCCTCTATCGTGTAGCCGGTGATCTCGGTCATCCGGCTGTTCCAGACCGTAAACCGGATGTTAGGCACTTCAGGGGTCTCATGGCAGACGCACAGGCCCTCGGCGGCACGGTCGATGATCGCCATGCGGAACGCGTTCTCGTCCCGCAGCGCCTGTTCCGCCCGGACCTTTTCGGTGACGTCCTCGATGGTGGCCACCATGCCGTCGAACGCGCCGCTTTCGTTTCGCAGCGGCGAGGCATTGATGGAAAGCAGGACGCGTTGGCCGTCCGGGCGTTCGATGGCGTGGCGAACGTCGTGGACCGTCTGCCCCGTGGTCTTGACCCGTGGGAACGGCAGATCGGTTTCGGGGAACGGCTGGCCTTCGTAGGTGGTGATGCGCCCATCCGGGTCGCCATAAGTTCGGCCGCTGATCCCGCTCCGCGTCAGCCCCAGAACCTGCTCGGCCCGCCGGTTCGCGAACGTGATCCGCCCGTCGCGGTCCAGGCGCGTGATGCCGACCGGGCTGGTTTCCATTACGCGATTCAGGATGTCCCGTTCGCGGCGCAGCGTCTCCTCGTAGCGTCTGCGATCCAGCGCACCCGCCAGACACTCGCCGGCGATCCGCAGTAGCGACACGCTGTCGTCGCTGAAATGGCGTGCTTCGCGGACCGCATCGAGCCCCAGGAACCCCAAGACCTGTCCGCGGCAGTACATGGGAACCAGGACCAGAGACTGGATGCCCTCACGTTCGAATTCGGCCTTCTCGACCGCACGATCGGGGCCCAGCTCCGCGACCCGAACGACGGCCGTTTGACCCCGCCGGATCTCCCCGTCCACAGACGGAAAATCGACGACGCGCAGCCCCTTGAGACGGGCCACGTGAGACTCGATACCCTCCGCACACCACTCGTGCGTGTTGTCCATCGAGCGCCCGTCTTCACGGAAGAGAAAGACGTAGCTCCGGTCGACGTCCATGAACCGTCCGATGTCGCGCAGAGCCTCGTTCACCGCGGCATCCATCTCCTCAGGCCGCAGGTTGATGAATCGCGAGGAAATGTCAGTGATAAGTTTCTCAAAGGCCAACCGGTGGCCGAGCGTCTTCTCGG
>CAYSBP010000014.1:12625-24131 GCA_964429255.1 uncultured Planctomycetia bacterium | reverse complement strand
ATGTCCTCGTAGATGCCCAACACGCCCATCACCTGCCCCGAGGCGTCGTGCAATGGAACTTTCGTGGTGTCAACCCAGATGGTGCTGCCGTCCTTCAAGCGCATCGTTTCGATAATGTGAGACTTAAGCCGGTCTTTCTGGATCACCTCGCGATCATCCGCACGAAACGCCTCGGACTCCGTTCGTAACCAGGGCAAATCGAAATCCGTCTTGCCGACGATCTCATCGGGCGTGGTCAGTCCTGCTGCCTTGGCAAAGGCCGCATTGCAGCCCAGGTAGACGCTTTCCCGATCCTTCCAGAAGATTGCCTGAGGAACGGTGTGAAGGACGTGATCGAGAATAGCGGAGTGAGGGCGGGTGTCAGGATGTGGAGTCGTCTTGGTTGAGGCCTGCGCGGATAGGGTCTTCTTCCGCGGACTGGATGACATAGACATCCCCTCCGTGCTGGTCCCAGCATTCAAGTCGAGCGGTAGTCTACGTGCAGCGGTACCGGCGGGCAAGAGGGCGTCTGCGCCCGAAACACCGGTCGCGGACGCAGGTGCTCCGATCCTTTTCCCGCCGATTGACAGTCCCTTCAACCTAACCATAATGGCTGGAGCAATAAGGGAGCCGGTGGGGTGCTTCGTGGGCGGAGGTGTACGCGAAAGTGGATACAGGCGAGCGGTGACGTTCTCCTGATGCGCGGCTCTCGTGGGAGAGACCCTGAACGTGGCCAAACTCGTGGTTCGGAAAGGTCGGAACGCGGGAGCGGAATACCGGCTGAATGCGGATCGTCTGGTGATGGGACGCCGTTCGGCCAGTCCCATTCCCGTGCTGGACCCCAAGTCGTCCCGCGAACACGCGGTGGTGACGCGGAAGGGCGAGCTTTTCTTCCTGCAGGACCTGAGCCGCAACGGGACGTTGCTGAATGAGCGGCCGGTTTCCAAGAACGCGGACCATCCCTCGCAGCTCCGCTTCGGCGACAAGATTCTGATCGGCGACACCGAGATGGAGGTGATCGACGAGAGCACGGAGCCGATCGGCATCCAGATCCCGGGCTACAAGATCATCGAGAAGATCGGGCACGGCGGCATGGGTACGGTCTACAAGGCCCGCCAGCTCTCGATGGACCGCGTGGTCGCGCTGAAGGTGTTGAGTGAGAAGTACTCCACCAACCGCGAGTTCGTGGACCGGTTCATCCGCGAAGCGCGCGCAGCCGGCCGACTGAACCACCCCAACGTGATCCACGTGCACGACGTTTCGAAAGTGAACCAGCTTCATTTCTTCTCGATGGAGTTCGTGGATGGCTTCTCGCTGAAGGAGCTGCTGCGCATCCAGGGCAAGATGGAGCCCGGCAAGGTCCTCGATATCGCGCTGCAGACGGCCAAGGCGATCGAGTTCGCGCATGAAAACGCGATCGTTCACCGCGATATCAAGCCCGACAACATCATGATCACCAAGGACGGCGTGGTGAAGCTCGCCGACCTGGGCATCGCAAAGAGTTTCGACGAGGAGACGGCCAACGACACGACGCACCAGCCGCGGCGCGTGCTCGGCACGCCGCACTACATGGCGCCGGAGCAGGCGCTGGGCAAGGAGATCGACCACCGCGTCGACATCTATGCCCTGGGCGCCACGATATACCACACGTTGACGGGCCACACCCCCTTCACCGGGTCGACGGCGCACGAAGTGATCCGGGCGCACATCCAGGAATCGCTGCCGCCAATCCAGGAGTTCAGTCCATCGGTACCGGATGCGCTCTGTTTCACTGTCGAGCGCATGATGGCCAAGCTGCCCGAGAAGCGCTATTCGAACATGACGCGCCTGATCGAGGATCTGGATCGTTGTCAGAAGGGGGTGGTGGCGGGCATCGAGCGGATCGAGGAGGGGCACAGCACGATCCTGCCGGCGGTGAGTGATGGCGCGCGCAAGGTCCATCGGCCGAAGACGGAAGAGATCGGTACCGGTGTTCACGCGCCCGTTCAGAAGATACTGATCTACGCGTTGCTGGCGGCGCTCTTTATTGCCATTGTGGCCCTGGTCATGATCGTGCTCAATCGCCTGGGCACTCCGGAACCCGGACTGGATGGAGAGAAGGGAACAGCCGGGACCACGGAGGTCGTGGACTCGGAACAGAGAACGTCGGCGACTTCGGATGAGGCCGGGCAGAAGGTTGACGAGGCGCGCAAGCTGTTGGAGGCCGATCCGTCATCCGCGGAGGCCGAAAAGATGCTGACCGACCTCTCCGGTCGTTTTCCGACGCTCGATGAACCGAAAAAACTGTTGGCCGAGGTGCGCGCGGCAAGGACCGCGGCGGCGCGGCGCAAGGTGGAGTCGACCTTAAGGGCGGCGACGGACTTCGAGCAGGAGCGTCAGGGCGAAGAGGCGCGTTACGCCGAGATCATCCAGCGCTTCCGCGACGCCGAGGTGGCGGCTAGCGGGATGGCCGACCTGGTGCGGCGCGCCAAGGACCGGGGCGACTACTGGACGAACCGTATTCAGGACGCCAAGATCGAGAAGGCGCGCACGGCGTGGGCCAAGGTATCGAGCGTGGTCGAGCTGGCCTGCCGCGAACGCGATTTCGACGCGGCCCGGAAGGCGCTGCAGGACTTCAGTGGCGTGCCCGGTCAGGAAGTCCTCACGGCCGAGGTGGACGCGAAGGCCGTCTCCATCAAGAAGCAGGCCGACGGGTTCTTCGAACGAGCCAAGGAAGAAACGCAGCGGCGCGGAAAGGACCCGGCGCATCCTCTGCCTCTTGCGCTGCGCGTGTGGGACGATTATCTGGCTTCGGTAAAGGATTCGGAGAACCGCGGCCAGGCGGAGGAGGCCCGGAAAGCGCTCGAAACACGAGCCGACAACGCCTGCACCGAGGAAGACAAGCGGATCGCCGACTTGGCAGGCCAGTACGATTTTGACGGCGCGGCAGGCGCGCTGCGCATCTTGCGCGAACGTTTTTCGGGGACGAAGTGGGCCGAGGAGCGCAGCGGCCGGTTGGTCGAACTGGCCGTGATGCGGGATCTTCACAAACGGGTTGTCGCCGCGATCACGCAACGTGTACGTGCGGGCAGCCTGCCTATCTCCCTGCCCTTCAGGATTCAGGTGCCGCGTTTCGATGTCCAGGACTGGGGTATTGGGGCGGCCTGCGATAACGATCAGACCTTGCGTCTAGACGCCATCGTGAAGGGCGCCGCGCCGGGTTGTCAGAAGCGCTTTGCCGAGCTTCCCGCCGGCGACGTGTACCGTCTGTACACCCTTTTTGTTCCGCCCACTACGGCCGAAGATCACAAGGCCTACGCCGTCTTCTGTAAGGAACGGGGGCTGGAAGACCTGGCCCAGGAACATACGGTCAAGTCGGTGCAGTAGTCACGGGGCGCGTTTCCGCGCTTCGTCGAGCGACGGGACGTGCAGGCCACGCGGCCCGCGCTGACGGTCCTCGATCCTTTCCGATGAGGTGGTCCATGCCTACGCGTCACGTTCTTTCCACGGCGGCGTTGTTCACGATGCTTGCGCTCTTTCCTTCGCGTCCGCGTGCGGAGGAACCGCGCACGCTTCCGCCGGGCGTCGCGCCGCTGGCCGAGGACCTGCGCGGCCAACTGGATCGCCTGCAGGTCCAGGCGGCGAAGATACGCGGCTTGGCCTTCAAACAACCCGTGCTCGTGGGGCAGCTCGACGAACCGGCTCTGAAGAAACAGGTGGTGGCTCTCTTCGAGGAAGAGCTTCCCGCGGAAATACTCACCCCGGTGGAACGCGCGGCCAAGGCGTTCAAGCTGATCCCCCGGGAGATGGACCTCGCGACCTACTATCCCAAGCTGCTGACCAGCCAGGTGGGCGGTTTCTACGAGCCGAAGAAGAAGTTCCTGGTCCTCGTGGATCGTGAAGGAGGACTGCTGGGGCCCGATATGGCCGAGCGCGTCAGCCCCGCTACGTTGCGGCGGCTCTCCGAAACGGTGTTGCTGCACGAACTGGTTCATGCGCTTCAGGATCAGTACTACGACCTCGAGAAGTTCGGCCACCAAACGCCTCTGTCCGATGAAGCGGCTGGCCGACTGGCGCTCATCGAAGGGGACGCCACGTTGGCCATGCAGAGCTACCTGATGGGCCTCGCCCTGGAGCGGATGCCGGGTGCGGTGCACTCCGCGAAGGCCAACGCCGACGACCCGCTGCGCGCGATCGAGCTGATGCCCGGCATGCCCGGCGCCAAAGAACTGGCCGAAGCCCCGGCCTTCCTGCGCGACAGCCTGCTTTTCTCCTACAACCAGGGACTGGTCTTCGCGCTTAGCGTGCGCCTGGAGGGCGGACAGAAACTGCTCGATCATGCCTTCCGCACGGACCCGCCGTGTTCGACCGAGCAGATCCTGCATCCGGAGAAATGGCTCAAGATGCGCGACAATCCCGTACGGATCGAGGTCCCTGACCTGGGCGCCGCGCTGACCGGTTACCGGAAGCTGGCCGAAGGCAGCCTGGGCGAGTTCGGTATGCGGATGGTCCTGTCCGAACACCTGGGCGCCGCCGAACGCGATCAGTGCCTGCGCGCGGCGGCCGGCTGGGGCGGCGACCGTTTCGTGCTTTACACGAAGGAACAGGAAGACGTGCTGGCCTGGGTTACGGACTGGGACACCAGGGAGGATGCGCTGGAGTTTGAGCACGCAGCGCGCCGTGGCCTGAAGGACTGGGCGATGACCAGGCCCACCGAGAAACGCGCGGTGTTGGTGAAGGGCACGCTGGAGCCCGCGGTGCTGGCCACCGTTCAGTCGTCGCTGGCCGAGGTCAAGGCCACACGGATGGAAGGCGCCGCGCCGAACCTGGCCGCGCTAGGGATCGGCGATGGCGACCGGCCCATCCCGGCCGGGATGGACGAGCTGGGCAAGGTGCTTCAGGATCCGGCCGTCATGGAACTGATGCAGATGGCGTTGGGCGGCGGCAAGGGCGAGGGCGGGGAGGATGTGGTGGGGAACCTGGCCAAGATCCTCGACCATCCCGCCACCACGAAACTCGTCGGCGAACTGCTCGGCGAAGGAGGTGCAGAAGCCATCCAGACGCTGATGGGCGACGAGAACGTTCAGAAGGCGATCGCCAATCTGCTCGCGCCGCCGGAGCGGAAGGACGACGGCAAGGTCGAAGGCCAGGTCTATTCCAATGCGCAGTACGGTATCTCGATCGCAGTGCCGCCCGGCGAGGGCTGGAAGACGAACACGAACCCCGAGCAGCCTCCGATGGGCGCGCGCGCCATCGTCGAGTTCACGGCGCCACAGGGCGCCACGGGCAAGGTGGCGCTGATCGTGCAGAACATGCCCATCCCGATGGATCCCGCACAGATGGCGCCGATGGTCGAGATGGTCCTCAAGTCGCAGTTCCAGGACTACCAGAAACTGAAGGGCGGGCCCGTCACGTCCGGCACGGTGAAGGGCATCGAGATGGAGTTCACCGGCAACGCGGGTGGCGCCACGTTGCATGTGCTCCAGCGGATGTTCGTGAGCGGAACGCAGATGTTTACCGTCCTGGGTACCATGGAAGGTGCGGGCTGGGAGAAGCAGGGCGCGGCGATTCAGAAATCCGTCGAGAGCCTGACCTTTGGCGTGAAGGCGGAGCCGAAGGAGGAAGAGAAGAAGGAATGAGGCCGGCGGTCGTGTCCTCTCCACGACGTCGGAGAGGGCTGACGTGCTGGTCCAGCCGAAGTGTCGTTGCGAAGGCGGAAGCGAATCGAACGCGGGGAGAGGGGGTCTCGCCGAAAGGAAGAGTGGAGACCCATGAGGTTTCTGCTCCCTCCCGCCCTCACGTTCTTGCCGTCAGCCGGTAGATCGGCCGGCCTTCCAACAGGTACTTGATCTCGTAGTTCGTCCGTCCCGCGGGTGCGTCTTCCCATGGTTCCGGGTGAGGGGTGACGCGCAGCGCGGCCCTCAGCATCGGCTGGATCTCCTCGAAGTACTCCGCATAGTCGGTGGCGAAGAAGAGTGTGGCATCGGGCGCGAGCGTGCGGCGCAGCGTCGCGCAGAATTCCGGCGTAAAGAGCCGGCGCTTGTGGTGCCGCTTCTTCGGCCACGGGTCGGGGAAGTAGATGTGGTACTCGTGCACGCATCCGTCGGGGAAGCAGCTCCCGATCAGGTCCGCAGCATCCGTCTTGAAGAGCCGCATGTTGGTCAGGCCGCGTTTCAAGACGCGTTTGCGTACCAGGTTCAGGTATGTGCCGGCCAATTCAATGGCCACGAAGTCGCGTTCGCGATGCGCGTCGGCCTGGCCGACCAGGTAGCGTCCGCCGCCGCAGCCGATCTCGACGACCAACGGTGCGCGGCGACCGAAGACCGCCTCCCAGTTCGCCGGGACGGAGAGCATGCCGGGGACCATGCGGGGTTCGAAGGCAGGGGAGGGGAACATTTCAGTCGTTGAAAAGCGATCCATCCTTGCCACGCGCGCGTCGCGGCGCCGAGGGTTTTCGGGGTTTCGTTCCTTCTGAAGCGTCGCGTTCCGGTTCGGCATCCGTGATGGCGGGAATGATCTGCGTCGGTCCGGATGAAATGATGCCCGGGTCCATGGCAATCGCCTGGTCTCGCCAGCGTATTCGCCCGTCGCGAAAGACGATTCCAGCACTTTTCCGCCCGCTCCGGCCACCAGCTTCCTGACACGCAGTTCGGCCTGGTCCAGGAGTGCATGGCAGACCCGCAGGGACGCGATGCCCTGCTCGTACAATCTCAGACTGTCGTCCAGACTCCGCTCGCCCGACTCAAGTTCGCGGACGATCCCCATCAGCTGCGCCAGGGCCTCCTCGAAGGAGGCCGGTTTCTTCACGTCGCCGGCCGAAGGCGTGTCATCGGGTTTCTTTGACATGGTGCGGAGTATACTGTCGGGAGGCAGCCCTTCGCAATCGGCAATACGAACCCACGTTCCGCCCCGCGTCTTCGGATGGGAACCGGGATTCTTTTTTCCGGTCGGCGCCGAGTCCTCTGTGTTATCGAATGGTCGCCTTTATGTATTTAAAGATGGAGGTACCCATCTACTCGAGGTCCTCCTCATTCGTCGGCGGATTCTGGTCCTTCATCGGAGGCGCCTTCTTCTGGGCCTCCGCGCCGTCCCTCGCCAGTCGCTCGAACATCTCGGCCAGGCGTGAGTCCGTGGGCCTCTCCGGCTCTCGCGCGACCGCAGCCAGAACCTGCGCGGGTCCTCCAGTTTCCCTGATCTGCCGCGCCAGTTTGCGGTCGTCCTCCTGATAGTCGATGGCGTTCAGGCGCCACCAATTGAGGACTAGACCCGAAGTGTAGTTCGCGGGGACGAAATTCTTGCCGGAAAGCGTGTTGATGGCCTCCAGCAAGGTCTTGAAATTCGCGCTCTCCCACCAGTCCGCGCCACCTCTGCCGCCGGACCACCGATATCCGTAATTGTAGTTTTCACCAATATTCGGATAGTTTACACCGGGTGAGAAGGCGTAGGTGATGATTGAATTGAGCGCGTCGGTCTTGAACTTGAGCTGGGTCATGGCCTGCGCCATGCGCGGTTTGTTGGCTACCTCGAGTTCCAGTTTGAAGAGGCGTGCCAAGCGCCAGGCCAGGCGCCCGTCCCGGTCGTGCCAGCCGCACAGGGCTACGAACGATGCCAGCCGGATCTCGGGGTCTTTGTCGAAGAGGGCCATATCGTGGAGCGCCGCGCCGACGTTGGAATAGCCGCGGTATTGCGGCAGGGTGAGCAGGTTGGTCGCTTCGCGCCGTTCGCGAGGGCTCCATGAATGGTAGCCCCTAAGGAATTCGAGCCGCACCCCAAGGGTGGGTGGGCCATTACTCTCGCCGCTTGATGCCGGTGAACATACGCCGGTTGCGAAAACGCACACCACCAGGAAGGTCCAGCCCATTCGTTGGTTGTTCATGGTTCGTTCGCTCCAAGTCAATCCTCACACCATTCGGGACGTCGGTTTACAGGGAATCGAGGTTGCTTGATTCTGGCCGCTGTACGGCCGGGACCACACCCTGTTCAGCAGGCGCAGACCCGATCTGCTGACGGACCACCTGTCCGTTGATGGAAAAGTTCCGGAACTCGATGCATGTTCCTTGACCGCGCAGGTGGAGATCGCCAGGCAATTCCGACGCGGAGGAGACGTTGAGCGCCTCGATCGAATCGCGTCGCTCGCCGTCCACCCGCATCTCCAGCTGGTTCCCGGGCAACCTATGCAGCGAGACCTTCTGCCAGACCGGGATGGGACGAATCAGGTAGCGTTGCCCCTTCCCAAAACTGAAGCCCACCGCGTCGCCGTTACCGCGGACCTCCACCTCCAAGCGCTCGAAGGTGGGCCGTTGGCGTTGCAGACTGAACAGTTGCATGCCAGGATCTGGAGCCCCCTCGAAAGAGAAGTCGGGATTCACGGTCCATCGGCCGCGTACGATCTCCCATTCCATGCCTTTGAGTAAGGAGCGCGTGCGTGCCGTCTCTACGAGTTCTCGTCCCCGTTCGGCCGCAGTCACCTTGCTTTCCCGGGAACTCACCACCCAGCGCATGATCGTCAGGATCTCGCGGTGGTGGTCAACCATGGAGCCCAGGTTCTGAGCGCGGTCCAGCAGTTCCTGCGCCTTGCTCGGATCGCCGCGGTATAGATGGAAGAGGGCAAGGTCCAGAACTTCTTCCGGGCTGGAAAGGTCCGTGCAGCGTTCGAATACCTCGCTCAGGTGCTTCGGCTGCAGCGAAGACCAGGCGACCACGGCCTGCACCGCTCCCGACTTGACCGTCGGTCCGGCACGTGTGGCATCCACAATCAGGCCATCCCAATCCTGCACCGGCAGCGTGAAGTCGTTCAAGCGCCCCGCGGCACCCGCCTGAACGGCGCGGTCCAGCAGGCCTTCGATCCGTCCGAGTGCAATACGAACAGCCTCGAACGAAAGGGCTTCGGTTGTTCCGACCAGAGCAGGTTCCGCGTCGGCTACGGACCGCCAGGCTTTGGGGAGGTTCAGTTGTTCGAGCGATTCCTGCAGGTCGCTCACCAGTTTCTGCAAAAGCACGGGAGCAGCGGCCTGCCGCTGGGCCAGTTCGCGGGCACGATCCTGCTGGGCCAGCGATTCGGTCTGGTCGATCTTTGTGGCCAGTTCGGCCTCCTCGGTCAGGTCCACTTCATGGCGCGCACGTTCGGCGAACTCCGTTTCGAACTGGTCCTGCACCTTATTGAACAACGTGCGCGCGCGGTCGAAGGCTCCTTCGGCCCGGCTGGCCTGACCCTGCGATAACCAGGCCGACGCATGCCCATTCTGCTCTGAACGAATGTGGTCGCGCAGAACCTGCTCTTCTGCTCCGGTCGCATCCTTTCCCCAGTAGCCGGCCCAGCGCGAGACTTCGAACAAGGCATCCTTGAAACGATCCTGCTGCAGGAGGTCCTGGATCTTCTTTTCGAGCGCCGGACGGGATTTCAAAGCGCCGATCTTCGCCTGTTCCAGGCGGATCGTGCGGGCCATGCTCACGGGCTCGGTTCCCCCATGCTTCGCTTCGTGTTTGCGTACGAACTGGTCCGCATGGTAGCGGATGTTATTGAAGTCCTCCGGGTGCTGGCGGCGGTACGCCAGTACGCTCTCGTCGAGTTCCATTTTGAGCCGCCAGGCCCTGTCGTCGTTCGCAGACGCCACGGCCTGTGTCGTCGCTTCGCTTCGCGGAGGGGTCCCTGAACCGGAAGCGGGTCGCATCAGCACCACCGCACAAACCAGCATGACCACCGCGGCTGCAACGATCGCACCGGTGTGAGCCGTCGTCCACTTCAACTCGTTCCGTGACGTGGCTGGGCAGGTGCCGTTGGAGCGTCGGGTCTGGCATTCCACATCCGTCAAGGCCCGCTGAATCTCGGTGGCGGGTGGCGGATCCGATAGGGTAAGCCGAGCGCCACCCATCGCGCGCCAAGCCGTCTTGGCCCGGCGATGGCGCCCACCGGCTCCATTCACCCGGGAGACCGATGCGCTTGAGCCTACATAGCGGTCGAAAAGCGGGGCCATCGCCGGGACGTCGGTTAGACGATTCTTGAATGAAAGGCTGCAGGTGTTCAGGTCCTGAAGGAGTTCCCGTGCCGATGCATAGCGGTCACCGGGGTTCTTCGCCAGACCCTTCAGCAGCATGCGGCTTATGTACGGAGGTATCTGAGGGTCAATCGCATGGGGCGCCAGTAGACTGGGTGGCGTCGATCGCAACTTCCCATTGTGGTTCAGCGAGGCAATCTGAGGGGCGCGTCCGGTGATCATGTGATAGCCCATCGCGCACAGGCTGTACACGTCCGCGCGCGCGCTGATGGCCCGCCCATCGCGGAACACCTCGGGTGCGGCGTACAGCGGGACGGCTCCGCTGTTCCCGGTCATCATCCGGAGGTTGGCATGGATCTGCTTGGGCATGCCCAGTCCGAACACTTTGACCCTGTTGGTCGGGCTAAGGACGACACGGCTGGGTCGCAGGTCGCCGTGCAGTACATCCCGGCCAAGACCATATACGAGTGCCTCCGCGCACTGGATCAAAATGTTCAGAGATGACGCAATCTCCAGCTTGCTGGAGCGTTGGAGCAGATGTCGAAGCGACTGCCCCTCGTCATACTCGGACGCAATCACCACACGCCCTTGGTCGTACTCGGCCGAAAGCACTTGTTGAACGTGTGGGTGAATCAATTGGCGGCATGCATCCGCGGCCACACGCCAGGCTTCAAGTCCCGCGCCGTTGCTGACGCCTTCGTGAACGATCCTCAGGGATACCATGCGCTTTCGCGATGCGTCCTCAGCGCGGTACAGGAGGCCTGAAGCATCGGCTCCAAGGCGTGAGTCGATCCTGTACTGGGTCTCCTGCTTAAGCGACGGTGTGACAGACAGTCGCTTGGAGGCCCGCTGCTGGGTCTCCTCGTCCTCCACGGCCGGCAGAAAGGCCGTCGCGTCGGATCGCACATTGACAACCGGTTCCCCACCCGCGGTGGTCCCGGTTGGAGGGGAGACTGGAGTAAAGCTCGTATTGCAGCGCGGGCAGACTACGTTAAGCCCCTCTTTCACTTGAAGCGCATTGTAGCTGGTCGAGCAGCCAGGGCACTGAACCACTTGCTTTCCCTGCGCCTTCAGCACGGCATGAATCTGATGTGGCTTGAGCGCGCCACTGGTCAATAGCAGTTCGCCCATGCGGGGCGGCCTGCGACGCTGGAGCCTGAACTCGATCTGCCGCGCCAGGGCCCTATCGACCTGCTGACCCGAGCAAAGCCCCCACGCCTCGACGATTTCTCCAAAAAGCCGGCCCCCGCCCACGCGGGTCTTGAGAATCAACCGAAGCTGTTCATCGGTCAGGTAGCCGCGCGACACCAGGATCTCGCCCAGACGCGGCGGGCGAATGCCCTGTACCACCGATTCGGCCTGGACCTCCAACGCCTCGTCCAACTGCTCGCGAGTCAGCAACCGCTGGCTCAGCGCAACGGATCCCAGAAGGGATTTCTCGAAGGTTTCCATGCTTCCCTCTCCTAGATAACGATCCTGACCGGGTCGTATCCCATCCCGACCGCGCAAACATCCCCGCCCGGATGCACAGGTGCACGGCAGGATCCTAATGT
>CAYSBP010000014.1:1578-12525 GCA_964429255.1 uncultured Planctomycetia bacterium | reverse complement strand
CCCAGGATCCTCTTGCGGAGGCGGATCGACTTCGGCGTCACTTCGACCAGTTCGTCCTCTTCGATGTATTCCAACGCCTCTTCGAGGGCGAACTTGATGGCCGACTTGAGTTTTTCCGTCGCTTCCTTGTTTGAGCTGCGGACGTTGGTGAGGTGCTTCTCCTTCGTGGCATTCACTGCGATGTCGTTGTCCTTGCAGTGCTCGCCGACGACCTGACCTTCGTAGACCTGGTCGCCCGGGACGACGAAGAAGTCGCCGCGGTCCTGCAGGTTCAGCAGCGCATAGCCGGTCGTTCGGCCGGTGTCGCTGGCCACCAGCACGCCGTTCACGCGACCGGGCAGCTCGCCCACCACCGGACGGTACTCGCGGAAACTGTGATGCAGCACCGCTTCGCCTTTGGTCGCGGTCAGCAGTCGGTTGCGCAGGCCGATCAGGCCGCGGCTGGGCGCAAGGAACTCCAGGTGGCAGTGCCCCTGGTGCTGGCTCATGTGCTCCAGGATGCCCAAACGCGAGCCGAGCAGTTCCATTACCTTGCCCATCACCGATTCCGGCACGTCCACCGTGACCGTCTCGAACGGCTCCATGGTCACGCCGTCGACTTCGTGGGTGATGACGTGCGGTTTGCCGATCTGCAGTTCGAAACCTTCGCGGCGCATGTTCTCGATGAGCACGCCCAGGTGCAGCAGACCGCGCCCGCAGACGATGACGCGGTCGGTCTCACCGGTTTCTTCGAGTCGCATGGCGACGTTGCGGAGCATCTCGCGATCGAGCCGGTCGCGGACCTGGCGGCTGGTGACGTACTTGCCTTCCCTGCCGCTGAACGGGCTGTTGTTCGAGACGAAGAGCATCTTCAGCGTGGGTTCGTCGATTGGCACCGGCGACAACGGTTCGGCGTCCGCCTCGGCGCAAAGCGTATCGCCGATGTGGACTTCCGAAAAGCCTGAGAGCGCGATGATCTCGCCCGCGCCGGCCTCGTCCACCGTCGTCCGCCGCAGTCCTTCGAAGACCTCCAGCGTGACGACCTTTTCCTGGCGACGGCGGCCGTCCTGGCCGATGGCGGTGTAGGTCTCGCCCGGGCGGACGGTGCCCTGGAAGATGCGCCCGATGGCGATCCGGCCGACGTAGTCGTTGTAGTCAATGTTCGAGACCTGTACCTTCAGCGGCGCGGCCGTGTCCCGTATAGGTTCCGGAACGTACCTCAGGATCGCCTCGAAGAGCGGTAGCAGGTCCTTACTTTCGTGTTCCAACTCCACCTTGGCGTAGCCGAGGCGGCCCGCGGCGTAGAGGTGCGGGAAGTCGAGTTGCGCATTGGTTGCGCCCAGTTCGACGAAGAGGTCGAAGACCTGGTTCAGCACCTCGTGGGCTCGCGCGTCCAGCCGGTCGATCTTGTTGATGACGACGATGGGGCGGAGGTGGTGCATGAACGCCTTGCGCAGGACGAACTTGGTCTGCGGCAGGACGCCTTCTGCCGCGTCGACCAGTAGCACCACACCGTCGGCCATCTTCAGCACGCGTTCGACTTCGCCGCCGAAGTCGGCGTGGCCGGGCGTGTCGATGATGTTGATCTTGGTGCCCTGGTAGGTCAGCGAACAGTTCTTGGCCAGGATCGTGATGCCGCGTTCGCGTTCCAGGTCGTTGGAATCCATCACGCACTCGACGACTTCCTGGTTGGCGCGGAAGGTGCCGGCCTGGCGGAGGAGGTGGTCGACGAGGGTGGTCTTGCCGTGGTCGACGTGTGCGATAATCGCGATGTTGCGGAGGGGTCTGGTGTCAGCCATGGGATGAAAACTCGTGTAGCGCCGGGAAGCTTGGAGCCATGCGCGGCTCGCTTTCGGCTTGCCTCTTTCTTGCGTTTTTTTCGTAAGCGGAGCAAAACCGAACAGCGCGGTCGGCGCCCAGATGTCAGGTGGCGCTCCAGCAGTGGTACACAGACTACCATGAGCGGGCAGCTATGGCAAGGAGGCTGGCGGGGAGGCCCGTCTTTCAGTTCTCCATTCATTCATCGGCGTCGGGGTCGGAATCGGTATCGGGATCGCCTGGTCTTCATGGTGCAAGGAGGAAAAGAAGTCGGTACCGCTATCGTGAAGAGGACCACTCGATGCATGATGCGGGCCTTACATTCGCTTCCGGCGCAGACGGAGAAATCGGATCAGCGCGCGGTCAAAAGCCGTCTCGGTCGTCAGGAACTGGTAGTCGCAGGGCAGGGCGAGGCACCCGTCGCGGATCGCCTGAAGATGCTCTTCGGCGCGCTGACGGTACACCTCGGCCGGCAGCGGCTCGAACTGCGCCTGCGTCTCCGGATCCCGGAACGCCAGGCCGGGCTCGATCGGCGGATCGAGCTCCGCCGCATCCCAGATCTGGAAAAAGATCAGGTCGTGGCCGCGGTGGCGCAGGTTCCGCATCGCGTTCATCAGTCGCTGCCGTCCGCAGAGCCCGTCCGAGAAGAGGATGATCATCCCGCGGCGACGGTCGTGCGAAGCCAGCGATTCCAGCGCGCCCACGATGTCCGTGTCGCCCGCCGCCCGCACCGCGCTGAGGCTTTCGATCACCCTCCGCAGGTGCGCGCGCGGCGAACGCGGCGGCAGGTAGAAGCCGCCGTCCTTGCCGCCAGCACAGAATAGCCCCACGCGGTCGCGCTGGCTCTGCAGCAGATACACCAGAGCCGCCGCCAGCGTCACGCTGTAGCCGAGTTTGGTGAAAACCGGGCCCATCAGTTCCGCGGTACCCTTCGAGCGGTAACCCATCGACGCCGACGCGTCCATCACAATCGTCGCGCGCTGTGCCGTCTCGGCCTCGAAACACTTGACGAACAGGCGGTCCGTCCGCGCGTACAGACGCCAGTCAATGAAACGTACGTCGTCGCCCTGCACAAACGTCCGGTGGTCGGAGAACTCGGCCGAAAACCCGCGCCGCGGCGTGCGGTGGAAACCCTGCAGGAAGCCGCGAACCAGCAGCCGAGCGCGCAAGTCGAGCCGTCGCATACTGGCGAGGAACTCCGGAAACAAGACTTCCTTCGGCGGCCGGTCGATCTCCTCCGGCGATCCCGCAAAGCGCTTCGCCAGGTGGCGGAGACTGGTGAGGGAGGCGGGTATGTCCAAACGATGCATGGCTCTTGGCCCCTGGCTACCCTGCGACCTTACGCCTACCTCGTCAGGCTCCATACCAGGATGTTCGCGGTCAACGCCAACCCATCGGTGTCGTCGTACTGGCAGCAAGGGCTCAACGGGCGTGTGAACCAGCAGCACCCGAGCGACTTCGGCGACAAGACGACGGCCAGACGCATGCGGCCGGTGGCCGGATCGGGCAGTTCGAGGCCGAGCAGCTCGGGATCGACGGGTTCCAGCTTGTTCGTGCGCGGCTCCGCACTGGCACGCACCTTGCCGATGCGGTGCCCGCACGAGAAGATGGGGTGGCTGACGGCCAGACGCGCGAAAGGCCGGCCCACGAAGAGATCCTTCAGTATCCCGCGAAGGCTGTCGGAGAACTCCGGCGAACCGCAACACGCGTCCGCCAACAGGAAGCCGCCACTCCTCAGGTGGTCCTGGAGCTTCGCCTTTTCGTCCGTCGTCCACCGTATCGGTCCGTGCCCGGTGACGTAGAGCACCGGGAAGCGGTCGAGGTCGTTATCGGTGAGCGCAAGCGTCTTCACGTGTGGCGGACCCGACAACGCCAGCTTCTGGCTCAGATGTTCGAAGAGCGACTCCCAATAGCGCGGCGGCTGCCAGTCGCCGCCATGTTTGACCCAGGCGATCAGCGGCACGCCGGAGCGCCGGTCGTCGGCCGACGTCTGCATGCGTTGTTCTTCTGCGGTGCGTTGCTTGGACCATTCCATGAACTGCGTGACGTCGATCTTTGTCTTCGCGTCCTGTTCGTTCATCCCCAGGCCAAAGGCCAGCAACCAGAGCATCAGTTCACGGCTGTTCCACGAACTGACCGAGATGCCGCCGCCCAGACTGGCCAGTTCGTCGTAGTACGGCAGACGGAAGACGCGCTTGGCCTCGTCTCCCATATCCATCAACTGCTGTTTCCACGTGGGCGCGTTGGCCGGGGCCCAGTAGATCCAGGCCGTCTGGCTGCCCGTTACGGCATGGAAGGTGATTCCGCGTTCCTTCATGGCACGGACATACTGGCTGCAGACGGGCATCCGCTCCTCGCTGGGTTGTTCGTCGCCCATCAGCACGACGACCTTGCGGGCGCCCTGAGCCCAGTCGAGTTTCTGCAGCACGACGGCGATGCCTTCGTCGGTCAGTTCTTCCCCGCCGCCTTCCGCCACCTGTTCACGCAGGAAGTCCGAAAGCGCACGCTTGTCGGCTGTGAAAGGCAACACGTCGATCTTCTTCTGCTTCCCCACATACTCCTTGGTGCGGAAGGCCACCACTGCGGCACTGAAACTGCGGGACTGGCCTTCCAACACTTCGACCAGGCGCTTGATCTGCTCCTGCAGCGTGCTGAGGGTGTGGTTCATTGAACCCGAGCAGTCGAGTACAAAAGCGATCTGCAGGTCCTCGGAGGCGCAGTTGCAGGTCGCGGCGACATCGATGGTGCGGGCGAAGCAGAGGGAGAGTGCCAGGGCGAGGGTGCAGAGGAGGCGTGTTGCCTGGCGATCTCCGCCAACAGTCCGTGGGAAAAGGGGCTGTCGTTTCCCCGCTCCTCTCCCGGGGAGAGGGCAAGGAGCGGAATTCTTCAACGGGCCGATGGAGGCTCCTGGCTCTTGACGGGTGCAGTGCGCCACAGCGTACCTCGCAGTTGTGCCGCACGTGCGGCTTCGGCGGCGGACGCATTATAGCCTGTTTCGCGTGGCGGTGGCGAATGGATTCCGCGGCGCGTGGCCTGTTGGTGACAAAGAGTGCGGCGATCACTCCGCCTGCCATACTCGCGACCCGTATGGGGGGGGGGGAGCACGAGGAACGGCTGCGGGTCCAGCACAGCACTGGACGACCGACCACGCGGTTCCTTCTGTTTTCCGTCCTTCTTGATGTGCGCTCGGTGGTGAAGAAGGCGGATTAACCCCTGCTCCCAACACCCGTCGTCTGGTCAAAAATCCTGCCGGTTGAACGTAAGGTGTCTGTTCCAGTTGACATCGTCGGTCTTTGGGAAGTCCGATCGCTGGTGTGCGCCACGAGACTCTTCTCTCCGAAGCGCTCCGCGGATGACCAGTTGCGCACCGGCCAGCATGTTCTGCAATTCGAGTCCACGCACGGCCTGGAACTCCCCGGCGTAGACGTAATTCTGCCAGAAGTCCAGCATCTGCAGGGCCTGTGTCATGGTTTCGCCGTCGCGCAGGATTCCGGCCGCGCGACTGATGAGGCTCTTCAGCGACGCGCGCACGTCGTCGACATCCAGCGGGATGACTTCTTTCTTCCGCAGGGACTTGACCTGCTTGTGCGGGAACGTGGCCTGCGATTCCTGCGCCAGAGCCAGGGCCTGCTTGCCTGCCGCGTGACCGAAGACGAGCCCATCGAGAAGTGAGTTGGAGGCGAGGCGATTGGCGCCGTGAATGCCGCAGCAGGCAACTTCGCCTGCAGCCAGCAGGCGTCTTACGTCCGTCCGCGCGTCCAGGTCAGTTCGCACGCCGCCCATCGTGTAGTGGCAGGCCGGGCGCACCGGGATGCGATCCTTGGCCAGGTCCAGGCCGTACTTCTTGAGCGTGCGGTAGATGGTCGGGAAACGAGTTTGAACATGCTTCGGGTCGAGGTGCGCGAGGGTCAGGAAGACGTTGGTTGTGCCGGTGCGCCTCATCTCCAGGAATATTCCGCGGGCCACGATGTCGCGCGGGGCCAGTTCGCCTCGTGGATCGAACTGCTCCATGAATCGTTCGCCCCTGGCGTTCACCAACTGCGCGCCTTCGCCGCGAACGGCCTCCGAGATCAGGAAACGCTTGGCGCCTGCGATGTAGAGCGTGGTCGGGTGAAACTGAACAAACTCCATATCCTGAATCGTCGCGCCTGCGCGGAAGGCCATCGCGATACCGTCGCCGGTCGTCACGTCCGGATTGGTGCTTTCGCGGTAGATTTGTCCCAGACCGCCCGAGGCCAGGATCGTCGCGCGCGCTTCCACTTTTAGAAACCGGTTGCCTTTGACGTCCAGGACCATTACGCCATAACAGACGCCGTTGTGGTGCAACAGGTCGGCTGCGAAATGGTGTTCGAGCACCGAGATGTTCGGTTGGCTCCGGACGCGCTCGGCCAGATGATTCTCGATGGCTTCGCCCGTCGCGTCGCCCATGGCGTGCAGAATCCGGCGATGCCGGTGCCCGGCTTCCAGGTTCAGCGAAAGACCGTTCGAATCGTGATCGAACGGCGTGCCCCACTTGATCAGCTCGCGTACGCGCTCGCTTCCCTGCTCGACCAGCTTGCGGACTGCCGCCTCGTCGCAGAGCCCCGCACCGGCCGAAAGCGTGTCCGCGAGGTGCGACTGCGGGCTATCTTCCGGCGCCAATGCCGCCGCCACGCCGCCCTGGGCGTAGAAGGTGTTCGATTCGACCAGATTGCTTTTGGTCAGCAGCAACACGGACGCGTTCTCGGCCGCCACCAGCGCCGCCGAAAGCGCGGCAATTCCCGAGCCGACGACCACCACGTCCGGCGCCAGCGCCGGAACGCGGCGGAAGTCCAGGTCCAACAGGTAGTGTTCTTGCATCGGTTCCGTTGGCCCACGTGCGGGCCTGTCCTCCATCTCCCAGGCGAGCGTCAGGACCTATGGTAGGCTGCCAGCGCCGTTTCACAACCCAAGGAATTAGGTAAGGCTTGTGAGGGAAAAACTGGTTACCGGGCCAGGACTCGAACCTGGAATGGGAGAACCAAAATCTCCTGTGTTACCAGTTACACCACCCGGTAAGGGAAGAGCCGCCGTGAAGGACTTTCACCAGCAACCAGCAGCCCTCACCTATCCTACTCGGTGCGGATTGGGATTCAAGTTGGCAGAGTCTTGACCTTTTGCGAAGCGGCCTGTGGCCAGGACTGCTCACGCTGGCGCGTGTAGCACCATGGTCGTGCGATACGCTTCCAGACGATCTACACGGATTCGTGTCCCGGTACGTCGCCTGCACGCCGCCCGTTCAGCAGACCTCGAGCCAAGGGGACATCGGACCGCCCAGGATGGCATCGTTACTACAGCAAGTCCTGCCGCTTCCGCAAGATCCATTCGGCCGTGACCATGCCCACGAAGAGGAGGAAAAAGAGCGGCCCATTGAAAAGGCTCCATTCAGTAAGCGTTCTCCGACTGCGTTCCTGCGAGCGGAGGTCGTTCATCAGCGATGGTGCGTCGGCCAGTGTTACGTAACGGCCACCACTCTTCTCCGCAATGCGTCTCAAGAGCGCTTCGTTCAGGTCCAACCGGTCGAATTCCTGATTCGGACGGCCTATCGCAAACGTCAGATCTACGTTGCCCAGGTCGCGTTCGCCCAGGTTGCCCGTCACCCTGACCTTGAAGGTTCCCGAGAGCTCCGGGACCCAGCGCGCCTGATACGAACCCATCTGGTCGCCCTGCGCCGCAACCGTCAGGTTCGTGGTCTTGCCGTCGGGGCCCTGAATCATCGCTCCGATGACCGCCTCACCCGTCAACTGCCCCGCTCCGTCCAGGGCGCGGGCGTAGATCACAGCCGTCTCGCCGTTGTGATAGTGCGCCCGACCCATGTGCGCCTGCAACGGCTCGGTCGCGCCACCGAACTTGGCGTCTTCGCCCGCCAGCCAGCGCAAGGTCTGTCCCCAAAGCTTGTGATACGGTGTTTCGCGGCCCGCACCCTTCATCACCGTCAGCCATGGCCAAGTCGGTCCGGCCAGGAACGCCGCCGTCCGTCCCGTACCCGCCTGACCCACCACAAAGACCGGTAGCGGCTTGCCTTCCGGTGACTTCTCAAGTGCATGTTCGGTCAGTACGCCGGCGCCTGGTGCGGGACCCAGGCATCGGTTCAGGAATTCGAGATGCTTCAGCGATTCCGTCGCCATCACGCTGCTACCTGCTTTGACGAAATAGGTTCCACATCCGTTTAGCGCCGGATGCCGCGAACCTTCTCCGGTCATGCGCATCTGGAAGGGGTTCTTCACCAGTCCATCGTCGCGCCCACCCATGCGCACCGGAATGAGGGGTTCCAGTTCCGTTCCCTGATACCCACCGGGACCCAGGGCCTGCTCTCCACCCAGCCACAGCAATCCGCGGCCGTTCTGCACCCACGCCTTGAGCGCCAGGCGCGCGGTGGCCGAGAAGTGTGCGACGTCCAGGTTCCCCACGATGACCACGTCAAACCGTCCGTAGACTTCGGGTGTCTCGGGAATGTGGTCGAGCTTCAGACCTGCGACATCACCCGTCTGCAGGAAGACCTCAGGACGGACCCGGATCAGCGACACTACACGAACGTGCGTGTCGCGGGCGAAGGCGTTCTTCAAGAACTTGCTCTCGCCGCGCACGGTGTCAACATAGAGCACCTTGATTTGTGGTTCGGTGACCGAAAGCAGAAACTCGGCCTCGTTGTTCTCCGTCCGTTTCTCGCCCGGCTTGCGATCCACGCGCGCGACAAGTTTGTGCAGTCCCATCTCCTTGGGCGTGAAGTTCAGATGGATCTCCTGAGCGCCACGTTTGCCGTCCAGCACCATCCGCTGGCGGGCCACTTCACGCTCCTCGGGCGGCGGGTTCTGGTTTACCAGTCCCCTATCGACCAGGCTCACATCGACGTTTTCACCTTCGAACCCCCATGCCTCGACCAGAACGCGCACCTCCGCCACTTCTTCGGCGGCGGCCGTGGGATGGGTCTGGATGTCCGTCAGTGCCAGATCGGTGAAGCGGTTCTCGCTGAGCAACGCTGTGCCGACGCCGATGCAGTCGATGGGTGCGCCCAAGGCCTGCAGGTCATGGTCCGGTGCGCCGCCGGAATTGTCCTGGCCGTCCGAAATGATCAGGATCCGCTCCGGTCGCCGCCGGCCTTCTTCCGCCGCGGTCTTGATACAGAGCGCCAGCGCACTCGCCTCGGCATCCGCCTGCAGTTCTCCTAAAGCGTTCGCATCCTCAAGGAGTCTGGACTGCTGGCCCATCCCGACCACGCGCACGTCGAAGTCGCCCTGAAGGTTTTCCCATGCTCTCCCCTGCAACAAGAGGTTGCGAGCCGATTGAAAGCGTGTCGGCCGGTTCTCGACGTCCGTGATGGACATCGACCGACTGTGATCGATGCCGATCAGCAGCACCGGCTTCTCCGACGTGCGCCGTTCAAAGGAAAGGACCGGCCGGAAGATCAGCAGGATCACCAGAAAGACGGTCGCCAGACGAAGGGTCGCGAACAGAATCACCTGCACCCGATCCGTCCGGCCGATCATCGACCGATAGAACCAGACGACGCCGAAGAGCGCTGAGACGGCCAGGATCGCATAGAAGGCGGCGCTCCAGCCTTGCGTCTCAAAAACCAACCTGAACTTCGAAATGCCGAACATCAATCACCGATTCGCTGGCCACAGATGGATCCGGACCACGGCCGAGAAAGCCACCGATGAGCACCGGTGGACATCCATATTATCCTCGGCCGATCGATTCGAACGCCTTACCCTTCACGATCGTCCAGACGGGCGCCCCCTTCAATGCCCAGCCGTTGAACGGACAGTTGCGCGCCTTGGAAAGAAACGTTGAAGGATCGATCGTCCATTCCAGGTCGAGGTCGATTACCGTCACATCCGCCGGCCCGCCCACTTCCAGCGAACCACCCGGCAGGTTGAGACACTTCGCCGCGGAACTGGTGAACGCCTCGACCATCCGCGAAAGCGGCAGCTTGCCCGTCGCAACCAGCTTGGTCAGCAGGACGCCGACACTGGATTCCAACCCGATCATTCCGTTGGATGCCTCGCTGAACTCGAGCGACTTCTCTTCTTCGGTGTGCGGTGCATGGTCGCTGGCGATGCAGTCGATGGTGCCGTCCAGCAATCCCTCCAGGCACGCCTCGGCATCCGATGTCTCGCGCAGCGGCGGGTTCATGCGGAAGACCGGATCGAAGGTGCGACACGCTTCGTCGGTGAGCAGCAGATGCTGTGGGGTCACTTCCGTCGTCACGCGCACGTCCTTGCGCTTGGCTTCGCGTACCAAACCTACCGAGCCCTTGGCCGAGACATGCTGCACGTGCAATCGCGCACCGGCCAGCTTGCAGAGCCGGATATCACGCGCGACGATGATCTCTTCCGCCGCGCTTGGATAGCCGTTGATCCCCATCGCCGCGCTGACCTTGCCTTCATGCATGATTCCGCCCTGGGAAAGGTCGTGATCCTCGCAGTGCTCGCAGAGCACCTTGTCCAGCGAACGAAGGTATTCGAAGGCCGAGCGCAGGATGAAGGTGCTCGACACGCAGTTTCCATCATCGGTGAAAGCAATCGCGCCGGCCCGTGAGAGCAGCCCGAGGTCGGCCATCTCCTGCCCTTGCCGCCCGCGGGTAATGCAGCCCATGGGGTACACGCGCGCCTTGGCGGCGTTCTGTGCCTGCAGGTACTGGTAGGCGATCGCTGCAGTGTTGTCGAGCGGCGGATCGGTGTTCGGCATCACGACCACTGAGGAGAAGCCACCATGCACCGCAGCCGCCGCGCCGGTCGCAATCGTTTCCTTCGAGGTGAACCCCGGTTCCCGGAAATGAACATGGATATCCATGAAGCCCGGGCAGACCAGGAGACCTTTGCAATCGATGGTCTCATCGCCGTTCAGGCCTTTTCCGATCGCTGCGATCGTCCCCCTGCGACGGTCGATCAGCACGTCGGCGGTCCTGTCGAGCTTCCTGGACGGGTCAAAAACGCGGCCGGACTTGAGCACAAGCGTGGACATGGAGCCTCCCCAATGGACGAATGACGGTTTGCGATCGACGATGGTCCACGTTTCGCCGCGCCGTTCTTATCGACGCGATCACCATGGACAAGATTGAATGGCCTTCCTCCTGAAGCAAGGAGCGTCGCTCCGCTTTCAGCAACTCTTCATCCTGGATCCACTCCA
>CAYSBP010000014.1:0-1478 GCA_964429255.1 uncultured Planctomycetia bacterium | reverse complement strand
CGTCAACCTTCGCCCTCGCTCCCAGACACAGGTACAACACCGCCATTCGCACCGCCAAACCGTTCGCGACCTGCTTCAGAATAACGCTGCGCGGGCCGTCGGCCAGTTCGGGGGTCAGTTCGATGCCACGGTTGATCGGTCCTGGATGCATGACGATCGTGTGCGCCTTCGCCTTCTTCATCCGCTCGCCGTTCAGGCCGTAGATGGCGGCGTACTCGCGCACGCCGGGGAAGAATCGCCCGGCTTTGCGCTCGAACTGGATGCGCAGACAGTTAAGGACATCGCTGACGCGAAGCACTTCGTCGATATCGTGACTGACTTCGACGCCAAGAGCCTGCGCGATCGCCGGCGGAACCAGCGTCGGAGGTCCGGCCAGGATCACGCGTGCACCGAGCTTGCGCAGTCCGTGGGCATTCGAACGCGCCACGCGCGAATGCCGGATGTCGCCGAGGATCGAGACCGTCAGCCCCTTTACCTTCCCGAAGTGCTCGCGAATCGTAAAAATGTCCAGCAGACCCTGGGTAGGATGCTCGTGAGAGCCATCGCCGGCGTTGATCACCGAACAGGTCGTGTGGCGTGAAAGCAGATGCGGAGCGCCCGGCGCCGAATGCCGGATCACGAAGGCATCCACCCCCATCGCCTCGATGTTCTTGGCCGTATCGATCAGCGTCTCGCCCTTGCTGACCGAGGAACTGGATGAAGAGAAACTCATGGTGTCGGCCGAAAGCCGCTTGGCGGCAAGCGCAAAGCTGTTGGCCGTTCGCGTCGATGCTTCGAAGAACAGGTTCACCACAACCTTGCCGCGCAAGGCGGGCACCTTCTTTACCGACCGGTCCGAGACCTCTTTGTAGGAAGCGGCCGTGTCGAGAACCTCCGTGATCTCCTCGGCGGTCAGGGATTCCAGATCCAGCAGGTGTCTTCTTGTCCATGCCATGTTTATCGCAACCCTCCCGCCACCACGAAGACGCCCTCTTCGCCATCGACTTCCTTGAGCCGCACCTCGATGCGGTCGCTGTGCGGGACGCTGAGTCGTTCGCCAAACCGGTCTGGCTGGATCGGCAGCTCGCGCCCTCCGCGGTCGATCAGGCTGTACAGCCGGATCGTGCCGGGACGGCCGAAGTCCTTCAGCTCATCCATCGCCGCACGAATTGTCCGTCCCGTGCAGAGCACATCATCAATCAGGAAGATGATTTGGTGGTCGATCGGCCCATCGAGCTTCGTGCCGTCCTTGTGCGCGGCAACCCTCACCCCGCGCAGACTGACGTCGTCGCGGTAAAGGGTGATATCGAGGGCGCCGTAGGGAACCTTAATGCCCGTTTCCCGCTCGACCAGCTCGCGCACGCGCCGCGCCAGTTCCGCGCCACGCCGACGGATGCCGACGATCAAGGCGTGGTCCAGCGTGCCCTGCATAACGATGTCCTTGGCGAAAGCCTTGATCTGCTTCTTGATCCACGCCCCGTCATGGATGCACGCTTCAG
>CAYSBP010000013.1:4251-28014 GCA_964429255.1 uncultured Planctomycetia bacterium | reverse complement strand
CTTCTGCTCTATCCCATTCCACGCCGCTGCGATCAGGAGGGGCCGGGCTGCTCGTTGCCCGACGGCTTCGGTGTCGTCGGCGCGCCGTCGGGATGGGCGGATTCGGTTCCCGGCCTGGGCGGTCGCGATGCCTCGGATGGCCGGGTGCGCTTGGCGGTCGATCCTTCCGTGGTGAAGGAGGCCGGCGCGGAGGCCTATCGACTGACGGTGTCAGCCGACGGCGTGCGCATCGCAGCTCGAGCAGCCAGTGGCCTGCGCTGGGGGCTGGCGACGCTGGCGCAACTGCGACAGACGTGCGGCGCACAGTTGCCCGGGCTCACCATCGACGACGCACCGGCCATCCGCGAACGCGGCTTCATGCTCGACATCAGCCGCGATCGCGTGCCGACGATGGACACGCTGCGCCAACTGGTCGACGCGATGGCCTCGGTGAAACTGAACCACCTCCAGCTCTACACCGAGCACACCTTCGCCTATGTTGGCCACGAAGTGGTTTGGCGCGCGGCCGATCCGATCACGCCGGCCGAGATGCGCGGGCTCGACGCCTACGCCGCCGCGCGCGGCGTCGTCCTGACCGCGAACCAGAACAGTTTTGGCCACTTCGAGCGCTGGCTGCGCCATCCGCGCTATGCGCCGCTGGGTGAGACGAACAGACCGATTCGTTTTGCTCCGTGGGGCGACGTGTGGCTGGAGCCGAACACGCTCTGTCCGCTCGACACGGGCAGCATCGCGCTGGTCGACGGGCTCTTCGGTCAGCTCTTCCCGTGCTGCTCGGGAGCGTACGCCAACGTCGGCGGCGACGAACCGTGCGATCTGGGCTACGGCCGCAGCAAGGACGCCTGCGAGAAACTCGGGCGCGGGCGGGTTTTCAGCGAGTACCTGGGCAGCGTCCTGCGTTCGGCGCAGAAGCACGGCAAGCGTCCGCAGTTCTGGTGCGATCCGCACCCCAACGAAGACGACAGCCTGCCGCGCGACATCACGGCACTGATCTGGGGCTACGGCCGCGAGGAAGATTTCGCCCAACGGCTCCAGGCTCACGCCGCGGCCGGGCGAGAAGTGTGGGTTGCGCCGGGCACGAACAACTGGAACACCTATGCCGGCCGCAGCGCCGAGCGACACGGCAATCTGACTCGCGCCGCTCAGCACGGTGCAGCACACGGCGCGGTCGGAATGCTCAACACCGAATGGGGCGACAACGGCCACCGCCAGCAGTGGCCGCTGGCGCTGCTGGGTATGGCCGACGGCGCGCAGGCGGCGTGGAGCGGGGGAGGGGTCTTCGATCCGGCCGCGGCCGGATCGCAGGTGCTCGGATCGGCGAAACTCGGGCGCTGGCTCGACCGTCTGGGCCGCAGCGAGGAGGGCGTGAAGCGCGGCTACGGTTCGCCGACCTTCACCGACGGGAACTGCTGGTGGGGGGCCGACGCCGAGCGCGAGACGTTGCCAGCGTGGGAAGCGATGGCGGCGGCGCAGGCGGCGTTGGAAGCCGAGATGCCCAACGAAGGACCGTTTGCCGGTGAGTGTTTGCTGGCCGTGCGGATGGCCCGCGTGGCGGCTGACCGCGCGGTGGGCCGGCGGAAGGGCGACGCGGCGGCGCGCAACGACGTGGTCGGCCGCTGCACAGCGCTCTTCGCCGAGTACCGTCGCCGCTGGCTTGAACGCAGCCGCTACGGCGGTCTCGAGGACAGCTACGTCAAACTGAAGGCGATGATCTACTGAGGAGGGACGGTCCTGAATGGCCAAAATTGCGCTCAGGGCCTTCGGCGACCGCGCTGTCCATGGCGCTCTTTTCCCCGTGCTGCCGCAGCAACTCGGAGAGATCCTTTCATGAACGACCGGCATGCGATGGTCACTACGAGTGCGGCAAGGATTGCACCTGCACTTACGCTTCCGTCAGGCACGCCTCGTCAAGCAGGTTGATGGCGGCGGTTTCTTCAGCGGCCTGCGCGTTCTGGGCGCGCTGGACCAGTTCCTGGTAACGCGCGCGGCGCTGCTCGAACGTCCAGGCCGGGTCGACCTGCGTGACTGCGCCGAGTTTGGCGCGGAGTTCGGATGCACGCACCGGTTTGTGCAGAAAATCGTAGGCTCCTACGCGGAACGCGGCCTGCTGGATCTGCTCCTCAGGGCAGGCGCTCAAAAAGATCACGGGGATGTTGCGGGTGGTCTCGTTGGCGTTCAACCGGCGGCAGGTAGTCAGGCCGTCCATCTGGGGCATGAGCACATCCATCAGGATGGCGCCCACGCCTTGAGTCGACTTGCGCAACCCGTCGTGTCCGTCTTCGGCCAGTAGGACCTTGAAGCCATCGTCTTCAAGGAGATCGCGGAGGATCTCACGATTGTTAACTTCGTCGTCAACGATCAGGATGGTGCGTGACCCGGTGCTTGCTCCCAAGCTCATGGTGTCTTTCCTGTCCGCGCGCTGTAGTCCGGCCGTCTGGACTGACCGGAAGAGACGATGGACCGGGAGCACACCACGTGCCATCCTGGCGTCATATCTTTAACCTGTTGGTAGGGAATAGATTGTGACAGCTCGTGTGACTCCTGGCTTCCTGAATATGAGAAGGTGTCTGCCAAGGCCTAGTGCCAGAGCCCGTCGCCCCGTCCCCGCGCACCATCAGAGGCGATACAACATCTTTGCCCGTCGGGCTGTGGCATTCGTCTATCCGACCACTTCGATCGCGATGCCGCGCTCCTCCGTTCATCTTTCTACAACTTAACTTGACACGCCCCGCACATCGGCTAAACATCCTCTTCCCGCTCGGACGCTTCGGGCGGATTTCTTTTTGTGATGCTTCCCCTGACAAGGGTGTTGCGCCACCGAAGACGGACGCTGGTCCGTTGGGTCGCGTTGCCTGGTCTGTAGGGGTGTTTGGGGGTCGAAGGTACGATGGCGGCCAGTGCGACGGTAAGCAAGCCCAAGGGTTTTAAGACGTACGTGGCGAAGCCGGGCGAGGTTAAAGCCAAGTGGTTTGTTGTAGATGCCGATGGCAAGACGCTGGGTCGGTTGGCGTCTGCGATTGCCGTGAAGTTGATGGGCAAGGATAAGGCCACTTACACGCGGCATGTGGACACCGGGGATTTCGTGGTTGTGCTCAATGCCGAGAAGGTGAGCATTGCTCCGCGCAAGCGACAGAACAAGATCTACCGCCACTGGTCGGGTTACCTGGGCGGGATGAAGCTGGAAACCTTTGAAGAGGTTCAGGCTAGGAATCCTGTGCGTATCATCGAGCAGGCCGTTCGGAAGATGCTTCCGAAGAACCTGCTTGCCAAGCAAATGTTGACTAAGCTGAAGGTCTACCGCGGTTCGGAGCACTCGCACGCGGCGCAGAAGCCCGAAGCTTGGAATCCTGTGGGCTGAAGCAGGGGGTAGAGGAAACGTGAGCGGCGAAGACAAAACCGGCGGTTACTTCTGGGGTACGGGTCGTCGGAAGACGTCCACCGCGCGAGTGCGCATGCGTCCTGGCCATGGCGAGATCCATGTGAACGGTCGCGTGCTTGAGAGTTTTTTCAAGAAGGAAAGCGACCGAGCGGTGGTCACCAGTGCGCTGCGATTCACCAAGCTGGCGACGGCTTTTGACGTGTTCGCCAACGTGCAGGGCGGCGGGACAACGGGTCAGGCCGAGGCGGTCCGTCTGGGTGTTTCCCGTGCGCTGCTTCTGTACGATCGCAACCTTGAGAAGCTTCTGCGCGAAGAAGGTTATTTGACACGCGATCCGCGCATGGTTGAACGGAAGAAGTACGGCCAGGCCGGTGCACGCCGCAGGTTCCAGTTCTCGAAACGCTAGAAACTTGCGTTCCGCGGTTGGGGTTGTGTTTTGATTGGGTTCATACATAGGCCCCTCCCCGAGGCGACCGGGTGAGGGGCCGATTACTTTGGTGAACTCCCGGTGCAGCTTTGCGCGCTGCATTGGACCGCAAAGAGGACATTCACGATGAAATCGAGTGTTTGTCTCACCGGATGGCCCAACGGTCTGATCCACGCGGTCTCCGGTTTTCGCACGGCCGCGCTCCACTGCGGTCTCAAACGCAAGTCCGACAAACCCGACCTTGCCCTTCTGGTTTGCGATCGGTTGGCGGCCGCGGCCGGGGTCTTTACGACCAACCGCGTTTGCGCCGCGCCCGTCACGTATTCGAAACGCGCGCTGCGGAGCACCGGTGGCCTTGTGCGAGGCGTCATCGTGAACGCCGGCAACGCGAACGCCTGCACGGGCGTGCAAGGCGCGCGCGATGCCCGCGAAATGGCGAAGCTTGCCGCCCAGGCGATCGGCGCACGCCAGAAGGAACTGCTGGTCTGTTCCACCGGCGTCATCGGCCATCCGATGCCCATGCAGAAGATTCACGCGGCCATGCCCGAACTCGCCCGCCGCCTCCGGATCCGGCGTGCCTATGGTGACTTTGCACGCGCCATCATGACGACCGACCTGGTCCGCAAGACCGACGGCTGCACGGTGCGGATGTTTGGACGGACGGTTCGTTTCGCCGGCGCCAGCAAAGGCTCGGGCATGATCGCTCCGCGGATGGCCACCATGCTCGGCTTCGTGGTCAGCGACGCGCCGGTCACGCCGGGCGTCCTGCAGAAAGCGCTCGTCGAGGTCGTCGATCAAACCTTTAATTGCGTGACGGTGGATGGCGACACCTCGACCAACGACACCATTCTGGCCTTTGCATCGGGAACCAACGCGCCGAGGATTCTGAGTGAGGCCAAAGGTCCCGAGTACGAGGCCTTGCGCGCCGGCCTCTACTACGTCTGCGACTCGCTGGCCCGTCAGGTAGCGGCCGACGGTGAAGGTGCTCAGCACCTCGTCACGGTCGTCGTCGGCGGTGCGAAGAACGACCGGCAGGCCCGCGTCATCGCACGCGCGATCGCCGAATCGCCATTGGTGAAGACCGCCATTGCCGGCAACGATCCCAACTGGGGACGCATCGTCTGCGCCGCGGGTCGCTGCGGCATCAAGATCAAGCCTGAAGAGTGCGCGCTGACCGTCTGCGGCTTCGACCTCTTCAAGGCCGGACAGCCACTGCCGTTCGATGCGACCAAGGTCTCTTCGGCGATGGATGGCGCCGAGGTCAGCATCGTCCTTATGGCCGGTGACGGCCCGGGTACGGCCCGCTTCTATACCTGCGACCTGACCCACGGGTACATCACCATTAACGCGGATTACCACACATGAGCACCCCGCTGCAGAAAGCCCGCCTCTTCATTGAGGCGCTGCCCTACCTGAAGGCCTTCGACCGCAAGTTTGTGGTCATCAAGGTCGGTGGCAGCACGATGACCGACGTCAAGACGCTTCCGTCCGTTCTGACGGACGTCACCTTCCTCGAACAGGTCGGCCTCTGGCCGCTGCTCGTTCATGGTGGCGGTCCGCGTATTTCGGCCGAGATGGAGCGCCTGGGCCTCAAGCCGCACTTCATCCAAGGTCGGCGGGTCACCGATGCGCCCACGATGGAGGTCGCGCACAAGGTTCTCATTGACGAAATCAGCACCAATGTCGTGAACATGATCGAGGCTGCCGGTGGCAAGGCCGTCGCGCTCAATGGACGCGGTACGCAGTTTCTCCAGTGCAAGAAGCTCGTCGACAAGGGGCTCGACCTTGGCTTCGTCGGAGAGATCACGCGTGTCGATACCGAGCTGGCCCGGCGCATGGCGATGGGCGGCATCATCCCTGTCGTCGCCCCGATCGCGCGTGACGCCGACGGACAACTCTACAACATCAACGCCGACTCGGTCGCCTGGCGGTTGGCCGCGGAACTGGAAGCCGCCAAACTCGTCTTCCTCTCCAACGTCCCCGGCCTGATGATGGACCAAAACAACCCGGAATCGCTGATTTCGTCGCTCAGCGTGCCGGACTGCTATAAACTGTTGAAGGATGGCACGATTGCTGGCGGCATGATACCAAAGGTAGAAGCCTGCATGAGCGCGCTGGACGGCGGCGTGCAGAAGACGCACATCATTTCCGGCCTGGAGAAGCACGCGCTGCTTCTCGAGTTGTTTACGCCGGAAGGAATCGGCACCGAGATACACTGGTAGACAAAGGAGCGGTCCCCATGGCGCTGACCTACGACGGAGTGAAATCGCTTTACGATAACTATGTCATCAGCAACTACGGCCGTATTCCGGTGGCCATTGCGCGCGGCGAGGGCTCCTATGTTTGGGATACCGAAGGCCACAAGTACCTCGATTTCATCACCGGCCTGGCCGTCAATGGCCTTGGTCACTGCAACCCCAAGATCGTGGAGGCCATCCGCAAGCAGGCTGGCGAACTGCTGCATATCCACAACAACTTTATTTGGGAGCAGCAGGGGCGGCTGGCCGAAGCGCTTTCCAAGCAGACCACGGGCATGGGTCAGGCCAAGGTTTTCTTCTGTAACAGCGGCACCGAAGCGACCGAGGCTGGCATCAAGATCGCTCGATTGTGGGGCAAGCAGCACGGCGGCAAGAGTAAAATCCTCTCGCTGGAAAACAGTTTCCACGGGCGCACCTACGCGGCGCTGTCGGCGACCGGCCAGACGGTCTATCAGAAGGGCCTGGATCCGCTGGTCCCCGGCTTCAGCTATGTGCCGATGAACAACATTGCCACGCTCGAGAAGGCCTTTGACGATCAGACCGTGGCCCTGATCTGCGAGCCGGTGCAGGGCGAAGGCGGCATCTTTCTCTGTGAACCCCGGTTTCTGGAAGCCGCGCGCAAGCTCTGTGACCAACACCAGGCGCTGCTGATGTACGACGAGGTTCAGTGCGGCATGGGGCGGACGGGCAAGTTCTACGCGTACCAGGGCCTCAACCTGCCGGCGCCCGATGTCTTCTGGCTGGCCAAGACCCTTGGCGGCGGATTCCCGATCGGCGCGACGGTGGCGCGGCCGGAGTACGCGGCGACCCTGGTTCCCGGCACGCACGCCAGCACGTTCGGTGGCAACCCGTTGGCCAGTGTCGCGGCGCTGGCTGTCTGCGATTTGCTGGTCAAGGGTGGCGTGCTGGAGAATGTGCGCGCGATGGGCGAGTACCTCGGCGCCGGCCTGCAGCGCCTGCGCGAGGAGTTCCCGTGGAAGACCAAGGAGGTCCGGCGCGCCGGTCTGATGGCCGCGCTGGAGTTGTCCGAGACGGGCAAGGGCAAGGGCATCGTCGATTACTGTCGCGCCAAGGGTGTGCTGGTCAATTGCACGCATGACACGGCGTTGCGCCTGCTCCCGCCGCTGACGGTGAGCAAGACCGAGCTGGACGAAGGGCTCAAGGTTATCGGTGCCGCGCTGCGCGATGCTTGAGCGGGACCGCGGGTGAAGGCGCTCTCCGCTTCGCGAAGGGTGGGCGCGGGGTTTCACAGCGGACGGTCCGTCGAAGGAGGCCGGTGCGTGACGTACCGCCGTTCGTGAACGATCCGAGGTACATGGTGCGATGGCTTTGAAGCAGCGAAGTTTCGTCAGTCTCGACGCGTTCTGCGTCGAGGATATTCTGGACCTGTTGGACCTGGCCGCGAGCTACAAGGCGGACGAAGGTTCGTATCGCTATGCGCGTGTCCTGCAGGGCAAGGTGGTGGGGCTTTTCTTCGAGAAGCCTTCGCTGCGTACGCGCATCAGCTTCGAGGTGGCGGTTTATCAGCTCGGCGGCCAGTGCCTGTACATGGGTCCGGAGAGCGGCGCGCTGGGTGGCCGTGAAGCCGTGCGCGACCAGGCGCGGGTCGTCTCGCGCTATCTGGATGCGCTCGTCCTGCGTACCTTGCGGCACGAGACGATTCTGGAGTTCGCCAAGTACTGCAACAAGCCGGTGATCAACGGACTCTCGGATCAGTTCCACCCGTGTCAGGCCCTGGGCGACATGTTGACGATCCGCGAGAAGCACGGCCGGTTGACGGGTCTTAAACTCGCGTACATCGGCGACGCCAACAATGTCTGTCGTTCGCTGGCGCATGCGTGCGTGAAGTGCGGGGTCCAGATGGTGGTCGCTTCGCCGCAGGGATATGAACTGAGCGATTCGTTCTTGAAGAGCCTAAGCCCGAGCGACTTGGTGACGCAGCTTTGCGATCCGGTCGATGCCGTCAAGGACGCGGACGTCATCTACACGGATGTTTGGACTTCGATGGGCCAGGAAGGCGAGGCCGAGAAGCGCAAACAGGCGTTTCAGGGCTATCAGGTGAATGCCGAACTGATTGAGAAGGCGCCCAAGGCGATCATCATGCACTGCCTGCCGGCGCATCGCGGCGAGGAGATTACGGATCAGGTGGTCGATGCTCCGCGCTCGGTGGTCTATGATCAGGCCGAGAACCGTCTGCATGTCCAGCGGGCGCTCTTCTGCCGGTTGATGGGTTGAACGGCCACACGTTCTTGAATCATTTCCCATAGATGTCGGCCTGGTCGGTGATGGCGGCCTGCGCACGCGGGACTTCATTCCCCGGCCCATACGCGACGGCCTGATCGTCGACACCGTTCAGGGCAGCGAACTGCGACAGGATGACGTTACACCGGCACGGACTCACACCGTGATCCGCAGGTTATCGATCAGGCGGGTCGTGCCGATCTTGACGGCCATCGCGACCAGGACGGTGCCCTGGATCCGCTCGACATCCATCAGTGTGTCGGCGTCGACGATCTGGATGTAGTCGATTTCGGCGTCGGGCTGCTGCTGGATCGCTACGGTCATGTCGCCGAGCAGTTTCAGCGCATCGCGGTGGCCGGCCTGGATGCTTGCCTTGCAGTGATTCAGTGCCCGCGACAGGCTTAAGGCCTGCGCGCGCTGTTCGGGCGTCAGGTAACGGTTGCGGCTGGAAATCGCCAGCCCGTCGGCTTCGCGGACGATCTCGCAGGGCACGATCTCGATGCCGAAGTTCAGGTCGCGCGTCAGCGCTTCGATGACGCGCAGTTGCTGGGCGTCTTTGCGTCCGAAGTAAGCGCGATCGGGGCGGACGATGTTAAAGAGTTTGGCTACGACGGTACAGACGCCGCGGAAGTGTCCCGGCCTGGAAAGCCCGCAGAGCGTGTTTGACAGGCCGCCGACGTCGACCCACGTCCGGGCGTCCTCCAGGTACAGCTCTTTCGCATCGGGCGAGAAGACCGCATCGGCGCCGGCCTGTTCGCAGAGCTTCAGATCCGCGACCAGCGTGCGCGGGTACTTCTGGTAATCCTCGTTCGGTCCGAACTGCGTAGGGTTGACGAAGAGGCTTATGATGACGCGGCCGTTTTCCTTGCGGGCGCGTTCGATCAGACTGCGGTGGCCGGCGTGGAGCGCACCCATGGTGGGCACGAAGCCGATGGAGTGGCCGGCGCGGGATTCGGATTTCGACCAGGCGCTCGTTTCAGCGATGGTTTTCAGGAGGCGCGGTTCGGGCATGGTGGTCTCCGGTGAAGGGCTTTTGAGTTCAGGGTTTCCTGGCGAGGATATCCGCGAGGATCTTCTGGCAGACCCATAGGGTGCCCCAGGCGATGGCGGTGAAGCCGATGAGCCAGCCGACGGCTTTAAGGATGGGCATGGCCATTTCCATCGGCGTTTTCGGCTTGACCCGCACGGGAATGGCCTTGACGTTGGCGCCGCTGTCTTCGAGATCGTCAACGATGACATCGGCCGGTTCGGGGGCCGACGCGCCTGGCGTACGGCGTGGGTCGCCGGGGTGGACCGCCGGGTTGACGTGGCTGCTGTCGTGCTCCGAGCGTTCGACCTCCGCGTCGTTCTCAACCTGGATGTCGTCCGAGAGCATCGGTACCGGGGGATCGATGGGGCAGGGGAAGACCAGCCCGCAGGAATTGCAGTGGATGCGCTGATCTTTCATTAGCAGCACCGGGTCGCCACGGAACTCCGCTTTGCAGCGCGGACAGCAGAGCTGTTTGCGGATCTTGGCGTACATCGCCTGCGTGGTCTTCTGTCGCTTTTCGCCACTGGGCATGCCGGTCAGCCGGAAGGGCAGTGGCCGGTCCTCGCGTTGCTCCTTGGCCGATGGCAGGCCCAGTTGCCGGCCCAGTTCGATGACCACGCGATCCATGGTCGAAGGCCGCTGTTCCCGCTCGCGCATCGCCATCCAGAGGACCAGCGAGGCGGTTTCGGGACTGATGGCCTTGTTGTACCGGCGTGGGTCAGGCACGCGTTCCGTGACGTGGTCGTTGAGCACCTCGTAGATGTTTCCGCCGATGAACGGCGGCCGGCCGGTCAGCATGTGGAAGAGCGAAACACCCAGACTGTAGATGTCGCTGCGGCCGTCGAGGTCTTCCTTGCCCTCGACCTGTTCCGGCGAAATGTAGTGCGGCGTGCCCAGCAGGATACCGGTCAAGGTCAGGTGGTTGGCTTCGGCGCCGATCGACTGGCGCGCGAGGCCGAAGTCCATGACTTTCACCCGGCCGTCGCGGGTGAGCATGATGTTGGCGGGCTTGATGTCCCGGTGCACCAGACCCTTACTGTGCGCGTAGGCGATGCCGCGGGCGACGGAGATCATGATCGCCAGCGACTGCGCTTCGGGGATGTACCCGCGATGCTGGAGCAGTTCGCCCAGATCTTCGCCATCCACGAACTCCAGGGCCATGTAGTGCAATCCGCCGGATTCGCCCACATCCAGGCACTTGAGCAGATTGGGATGATCGAGGGTCAGCCCGATCTCCGCTTCGCGTTGAAACCGCTCAATGTACTCCTCGTCGGCCGCCAGCTTTGGGAAGAGCACCTTCATAGCCACGATCTGGTTGTCACTCAAGCGGCGGGCCTTCATGACGTAGCCCATGCCGCCTTCGCCGAGTCGGCTGATCATCTCGAAGTTCTTGATCTTCGAGATGGGCGACTCTTTCTGCTCCTTGAGGATGATCTCCAGTTGATGCGGAAGCAGATAGCCCAACTCGACCATCAGATCGCCCACGCGGGGCGTCTGGCCCTGCTGGGTGCGTTGCGCCTGCAGATCCAGGCATTCACGGACCTGTTCGGGTGTGACAAAGCCTTTGCCGACGGCCAAGTCTCCGAAAGGTACACCAAAGTCGTTGATGAGGTTGGTCTGGGTGGAAGTTGGGCTCATTCCAGGCACTTAACCCTGAAGTTTATCCTTTGCGCATGGAGTCCCTGTCTCCAAGACGTCGGCCTCTTGATGTATCGTCCTGACGCAGTCTCACTCCGCACGAATGGAGTTCATTTCATTCTATCTGCAAACCGGTGTTTGTCGAAGCGAGCTTCATGCACTCGTTCGATCGTTTCGCAGAATCGGTCACACCCGTCGCCCAGTGCAGCCGAATATTCCCCTTCGAAACCAGGCCCTCATTCGTCTAGAATTGCAGGGGGAGCGGGCGCGGACGCCTGCGGTCCATGGAAGACGAACGTCCCATGCCTGAGGAAATCCTCTACTGTTCGACGTGCGGGAAGCGCATCCCACCCGAAGAAGTGGAATCGCAGGATTTCCAATTGCCGGGAGGCGAGCCGGCTTGCGGCGTCTGTCTGATGCAGGCCTATCCGGAACGGAAACAGAATCTTCGTGAGGTGCGCCCCACGCGCCTGCGTTGGCGCGCTGAACGCGCCGCTGCACTGGCGCAGGCCAAACCGCCAAGGCAGTTTTACCCTCCAGTCGGTACCGAATTACCCCCGGCGTCCAGTGATACGGAGGTGGCTGCCATCCGGCGTGAACTGGAGGAGGACTCCGCTCAGCAGCTATCTGCGAAGGCGGCCGGGACGCCTGTCGTTATGGCGGCCGCGACCGAACCGCCGCGGCGAAACCTCGTCTGGTGGATGCTGTTGGCGGTGGGGCTGCTGGCGATTGTGGCCATGATGCTGGTGCCTTCCGGCGTGGTGGAGACCAGTCGGAATCCTGCGGAGGAGGAACCCGGTCGCGTGTCGAAGGCCGATGCCGGCCCTAAGGCCGCGGCGGCACCGGTGACGGAACGAGCGGGGCTGCGGCCTGAACAACGGGTACTGGCTGAGGTCGAGTTGATCCGGACGCAGGTGGGCGACGAGCCTTCACCGGCGGCGGCCCAGGTGGCGATGGCCAGGCTTCGTGCGATCGCGCAGCGGGCCGATGAGCCGGCCCGTTCGACGGCCCTGAATGCCTGTTTGCTCTACGAATTGCAGGTGGACGCGGCCGCTCGCCAGCTGGCGCGGGATGCCGCCGAACGGGCGGAAGACCTGGCCGCGCAGCGATCGTACGACGGGGCGATGGAGCAGTTGCGCAACGCGCTTCGTGGACTGCCGGAGGCTTCTCCGTGGGTCATGCGGGCGGGGCGCGAGCGGATGGGGGCGTTGATCGAACGGTGGTCGCAGGAGCGCCGCCGACATCTTTCGGCCTATGGTGCGCGGCTGGAGTCCGGACTGGCGGTGGGCAACGGTGGCCAGGTGGAGTCCCTGGTGGCGGAACTGGCGCATCATCCAGAGTCCGAGTTTCGAGATTTGGCGCGCGCCTTTGCAGACCAGTTGGCGGCGCTGCGCGAACGGGAGGAGCAGCGGCGGCAGGATGACGAAGAAGCGGCCAGGGCGGCGTGGCCGCGGTTCTTCGCGGCGTACGATGGGGCGTTGGCGAAGCGAGACTTTGCCGGTGCGACCCGGTGGTGTGCGCCTGATCCGGATTCGGCGCTTCGGCGCGGCGGAGTGGCACAACCGGAGGCCGTGCTGGCCGGTTTCGCCGAGGAGGTGGAACGAGTCCGCAAGCTGTTTCCACTGGTGTTGCAGCACCTGGACCGGTTGAAGGGGGAGCGTGTGCAGCTGCGCCTCACGACGGGGCAGGCCGAAGGGGTCCTGATGGGTGCTCAGGACGGACATCTGCTGCTTTCGGCGGGGGATCGTATCGAGATCCGGCTGGTTCCGGCCAGGCTCTCGCTCGACGCCCTGGCCCTGCTGCTGAACGGGACGCCGCGCGAGGAGTGGGCCCCTGCGCTGGCCGCGTTGCGTTTTGTGGAGGCGCCGTCCGAGAGCGAGGAGCGTTCGTTGACCTTGTCTGCGCTCTACCAGGATCTTCGGCTTCCACTGCCCGTCTGCTGGGCGCAGCGGTTCGAATTCGAACGGCGCCTGCGCTGGCGGGAGTCGCTGGTACCGCGCCTGGATGCGTTGCGCAGGGCAGTGGGTGATGGGCGCGTACCGGCCATTCGCGAGGTGCTGGCTCAGTTGCGTCCGCTGCTGGTCGGCGGGTCGTTGACGAAGGCGGAAGAAGGTCTGGTCGCGGAAGCCGAGCGGTTGGTCGGGCAGGCACGGGTCATTCAAGTGGCTTTTCAAAATGGACGGTTGCCGGCGCCCGAGTTTCAGGGTATCCGCATCGACCAGATCGGGGCGTACCACCGGAACGCTGACCAGTGTGACTTCGAGACGAAGAACGGCCTGCGCGTGGGATCCGCCGGCGGTTCCCTGCGCGTCCTGATGCGCTTCGACGGGTTGAGCGAGGTGTTGGGCCGCGGGCGCCTGTTGAAGGCCACGATGGAAATGTACCAGCCCGAGGGTGCGACGGCTCCGCAAGGGATCGTGGCGCTCTATGCGCTCAAGCGTGCGTGGATGCCGGACGCCAGCAGTTGGATCCATGCGGATCGGGGCGGGAAACAGGCCTGGGAGAAGCCGGGCGCTTCCGGTGAGAAGGATGTGGATACGCAGGCGGTTGCTCAAGTGCTCCTGGATGGGCAGACGGGGCTGTGGCGTTCGTGGGACCTTACAGACTACCTGCGCGGTGTGCTGGAAGGACGTCGGAAGGATGCCGGGTTGTTGATGCGCATGGCGCTGGACGAACCGAAATTTCTGGTCTATTTCTGCGTTGACGAAGGACCTGCGACGGCAGTGAACGATCCGGCGCTTCGTCCGCGGTTGATGGTTGAATTCGAGAAGTTCGGGCCGTAATCTCCCGGATTCGCGGATTCGTCGTGTAAGGCGCGAGGCGCGGGGCGGGATTCTGAGGCTTCCGCTCGCGGTGCTGTGGCTCTGTGGCTTTGATGCGCTGAGGCTCTGTTCCTGCCCCTCTGCGTCGCTGAATTCCAGTGGAAGGTTGGGCAACGTTATGCGGCGTCGGGTTTCCCCCCTTGTTGTGTTACTGTTGGCCGGATGGGCCTGTGGGCGGGTGCAGGCGGAAGAACCGCCGGCGTTCACGATCCTTGGTCACAGCCCGGCCGATTGGGCCGCGCGTCTGGCGAACAGCGAAACGCTGGGTGAGCAGCGGCTGTCGGTTTTCTGCCTGGGCGAGTTCGGTCCGGTGGCGCGCGAAGCGGTATCCGTGCTACGGACGACGGTTCGCGAGACGCGCTACAACGAAGTACGCTGGTATGCCATTGAAGCGCTGGGGTTGGTGGGTCCGGAGGCTGTACCCGCGCTGGACGAACTATTGACGGTCATCTCCGACGATCAGAGCGGCCCGGGGCTGCGCCGGAAGGCGTTGGAGGCCATGGCACGGATTGCTCCGGAGCATCCTCAAGTGATGAGGGCCGTGTTGCGTGCGATGAGTTCGTCGATTGTTGAACTCCGGCACGCGGCGATCGACGCCGCCGTTACGCTGGCGGTTTTCAATCGTCCCGCCGATGTCCTGGCCGCACTGACGCGCGCGGCGTGGGTGGACGAGAACGCCGAACCGGCGACGCGTGCGTTGCGCTGCCTGGGCGCCGACGGCGTGCCGGCGCTGCTGGACGTGCTGGTGAGAGGCGAAACTGGGGCGCGCCGGGCGGCCGCCGAGAACCTTGCGCGCATGGGCGAAGCCGTACGCCCGTCCCTGGGCGCCATCGTGGTGGCGCTCAAGAAGGAGAAGCAGCCCGGCGTCCGGGCCGGGATGCTGGAGGTGCTGGCGGGCCTGATGCCGGATGACCCCGAGGTGCTGTCGCTCGCGCGCGAACTGCTGGGCGAGGCTGAGAGCACCCGGAGGGCGGCACGTGTGCTGACGCAGGCCGGTGCGATGGCGCTGCCGCAGATCAGGGAAGCGCTGAGAATCAAGGAGTCGGATGTTCGAATCGCCGCGGTCGGGATCTGTGCCGCGTTGGGTGATACCGCCGCGCCGTTGGCCGTCGATATTACCCGGTTGATCGGCGACAAGAATGCGGAGGTCCGCGTGGCCGCGGCCGAGGCGCTTTCAATCATCGGGCCTGCGGCGTCCGGCGTGCACGAGACGTTGCAGGCGTTGGCTGAGAAGGCGTCGGGGCGGACACGCCAGGCCATCGAACGCGCTTCGGCCAACGTCTCCCGACCGGCCGGTTCGCCGCCGCGTCGGTCGCCCGTCGAGGCGCTCGAGACCGAACGGGTGATCGAGCTGCTGCGCAGCGGGCCGAAGGCCGAGGTGCGCGTTGATGCTGCGATCGCGTTACGCGCACGAGTTCCCGCGGGCCTGGAGGCCGTGCTGGCCGCACTGGATGACGCGGCCGTAGAGGTTCGTGCTGCCGCCGCGAAGACCTTGGCGTTCCATGGGGCCGCAGGCAAGGTGGCCGCGGGCAAACTGATCGGCTGGCTGGGCGATCCTTCGAAGGAACTGCAGCACGCGACCCTGGCGGCTCTGGCGGCGATCGGTGCGGACGCGCCGGAGGCCCTCGACCCGCTGGTGCGGTTGGCGACCGGACCGGGTGCGCCGGAGGATTTGGATACGGATTCGCTGCTGGGCTACGCCTTGCGTGCTCAGGGGCTGGAAGCGGCCTTCCGCCTGGCGCCTCTTCTGCAGAGCGAAGATACACGGGTTGCGGCGCGGGCGGCACATGCCTTGGGCTGGTTGGGGGAACGGGCCGTCCCAGTGCACGACGAACTGAAGGCGGCGGCCTTGCGCGCGGACGACGAAGTGGTCAAGGCCGTTATCGATGCCATCTCCAAGTTGGGGCCGGACGCACGGGACGACGTGCCGATGCTGATACGGTTCCTCTCGTACGCCGCGCCGGTCTGGCGGCGCGCGGCTGCGGAGGCGCTGGCCTCGATCAAGCTGGACTTCTCGAAGGGCGACCCGTTCGGCGTCATCGACGCGCTGCTGCCGATGCTGCTGGATCAGGATCCGGATACGGCATGGTCGGCGTATTTGGCCCTGTACCTGATAGGTGAGCCGGCGCTGCCCAAACTGCGCTGGCTGGTGGCGATCAACGAAGGCGAGGTGCCCTTCCCGGTGTTGCGGGTGATGGCCAAACTGAAGGCGGATCCGGCGAGCATCGTGCCGAAGCTGATGGCCCTCTGCCGGCCGGGGAACCGGGACGAGGAGCAGGTCCTGGCGTCCGAGTTGCTGGGACTCTACGGTCCGGAACATGTAAAGGATCTGGCGGTGCTGATGGACCTGTTGCGGGACCGCTCTGATCGGGTGGTCAGCAAGGCGGGCGAGACGCTGGTCTCTTTCGGTTTAGCGGCCGTGCCGGCACTGGAGGCGGCGCTCCGTGGCCGCGATCCCGTGATCCGGGGACAAGCGTTGGAGTTGCTGGAGCGCGTTCGCGCCGCGAAGTGACGCTTGCGCTCGGGAATAAAGCGCGTACAAGGCGCAGATCGCTTGCGTGAATGGCTTTGAGTGAGACCAAGACAGGAGAATGGCATGTGTGTTATGCTTGGCGATGAGGAGCAGGTCGTCGTCGGAGCGGAGGTTCTTTCGTGCCGGATCTCTGCGGAGGCCAAGCCTCGGGAGGACGATGAGGCGGAGGACGATGAAGTGGGGGACGAGGAGGTGGAGGACGACGAGGACTTCGACGAAGAGGAGGACGACCTAGACGAGGAGTCAGACGGCGAGGAAGAAGAGGAAGAAGAGGAAGAAGAGGACTAGTTTGCTGCGGGCCGGATGTCGATATCGATATTCTCATCGCCGCCGATGATCTCGAGTCCGCGGCGCAGTTCGCCCACTTTTTCATTGGACGGCACGTCCAGCGTGGCGTGCAGCGAGAAGAGCGGCTGGCCGGTATGCGGCGCATGGGAGAGACGTGTATCCAGGGAGCGGATGTTGACCTTGTGCTCGGCCAGGAAGTGCGAGATCCGCTGGACGATGCCGGGGTGATCCAGCGAATAGGCTTCGAGCCGGTATGGGATCGTGCCGGAGGGTGTACCCTCGCCGGGGCCGATGGTGAAGTGTGCCTGTACCGAAAGCCCGGCCTTGCTCAGGGCCTCGCCTGGATTCTTGATCAGTCGCTCGACGGCGGGCTGTTCACCCGAGACGAGGATGAGCATGGCGAATTCGCCGCCGAGGATGGCCATGCGGCTGTCTTCGATATTGCAGTCGCACTTGAGGATGTGGCGCGAGACGACATCCACCAGCCCGGGTTTATCCTTGCCGATGGCCGTCCATACGGCGTAGCAGCGTGCCATGTTCAGCTCCTGGCTTCGGTTTTCGTCGAGCGGCATCAAGGGGCAGCATAGAAGGGAAGGGGGCAGGAATCAATGCGCGGCACGGGCGGCATTTTCCCCTCTTCGAAGAGGTGAAAATAACGCTTGCGTCCCGACGAAATGGGGCACCTTACAGGCCGCTGGCGGAACAGCGTTTGGGTACCCTCGGTATCGGCACACACTCCTCCATCTACTGCGACTCGTCATCCTTCTCGGTTTCGGACTCGGCTTCGACGGCCCACTCGCGTTCACGCAACTCGATGCCGTCGTGGGTGAAGAGCCGGCTGTGGCCGCCGATAACGGTCTCCAGATGCACCGGCCTCGACCAGATGCGCTGAACGTTGTGCAGCGTGTCGCGGGCGTGATCCAGCTTCAGTTCGGTCCCTTCGAACCGGTGGCGCAGGAACAGTTCTCCCCGGTTTCCGTAATTGGCGTCTATCACATAAATGTGGGGATGGCCGCCGTTGGTGAGGGACGAGAGAAGTTGCTTCTTGATGTCCTGGAACGCGCGGCTGCTGATTTCGTACTGCCCGCTGGAAGGATTGAAGTGGAACGCGAAGAGCTTGTGCTGCCGGCAGAACTCCGCGGTCAAGAACGTGTCGATGAAGGTGACGTCGTTATACAGCTTTCGCACCTGGAAGATCGTCTCGCGCCCCAGCTTCTCGCCCGTGTCCCAACTCATTTTGGTGCGGTGATCGTCGCAGGACTCCCACTCCGAGCCGTGGCGGCCGGTGTTCCATCGCTCCTCGATGTCGCGGAAGAGTTCCAGTCCGATCTTGTAGGGGTTCAGACGCCCGGAGCCCATGGCCATGGTTGAGCTGTGATGGTCGGCGAAATCGACGATCTCCTGGTCGGTGCAAAGGTGACTGGTCATCATGTGGGAATGCCAGTAGCTGGCCCAGCCTTCGTTCATGATCTTGGTCATCCACTGCGGCGCGAAGTAGTAGGCTTCTTCGCGGACGATGCCGAGGATTTCGCGCTGCCACGGTTCCAGCGGCGCGTGGCGCAGCAGGAAAAGCAGCACGTCCTTCTCGTCGTCCACCGGAAGGCGCTTCTGGTGCTGCTCCTCCTCCACTCGCTGGTCCTTCTGCCGCTGTAGAAAATCCTGCGGGTTGATGAATCCGTCCATGTAGTCCTTGGCCTTGATGCGGCCGAGGTGGTCGGAGGCCGTCTTCTCCTTGGAGAGGAATCGGGTGCTTTCGGTGTCCTCCGCGCGGCGTTGGATGGCAACCGAATGGATGTCGATCAGGTTTTCGATCGAGAGGCATGCGTCGAGGAAGTCCTCGACGTTCTCGTGCCCGTGCCGCTCGCCCAGCGCGCGGATCCGCGCGCCGTGGTTGGCCATTTCGTCGATCGCCTTTCGGCTGGTGTGATGGAAAAAGAGGTTGTTCTTGAAGAAATCGGAATGCGCGTAGACGTGCGCCATGACCAGTTTCTGATCGACCAGCGGATTGCTGGACATCAGGTAGGCATAGCAGGGATCGTTATTGATGACCATTTCGTAGATGCGGCTGAGCCCCCAGGTGTAGGATTTGCTGAGCTTCTCGTACTCCATTCCGAAACGCCAGTGTGGGTAGCGTGTTGGAAAACCGCCCAGCGCCGCGATCTGGTTGACCTGGTCGAACGTGCACATCTCGAATACGACATCGAAGAAGTCCAGCCCGCAGTCGATCGCGTGGACCCTGATCTCCTCCTTGAGGTTGTCGAGGTCGAAGGTGAGGTTCATTTGCCCTTCCCCAGGAAGGCCTTGATGGCGTCCAGGATTTCGTCCTTGTCGCGGATCTCGGTCGTGATCAGGTTGTCGGCCTTTAGGTTCTCGTCGAGCCGGTGCTTGAACTCGCCCGAGCCGTACAGGCTCTGGACCTGCCCGTAGCAGAAGAGATTGGTCGACGGCAACAGTTCGTCCTGCAGGATCTTGAAGCAGATTTCATTGTCGGAGAGCAGGTTGTCGCCGTCGCTGAAGTAGAAGACGTAGACGTTCCAGTCGAGCGGAGAGTAGTGCTGCTGGACCATGTCGGCGCAAAGGCGCAGGGCCGAGGAGATCGCCGTGCCGCCGGATTCGCGCGTGCGGTAGAACGTCTCCTGATCCACCTCACGCGCCGTGGCATCGTGCGTGATGTAGCGGCTCTCCAGCGTTTTGTACTGACTGTGAAGCCAGGTGTCGATCCAGAAGGCGGTGGTGCGCACCAATTCCTTCTGCTCGTCGCCCATCGAACCGGAAACGTCCATGATGTAGAAGATGACCGCGTTGGATTCGGGAACAAAGGTGACGCGCCAGCTCTTGAAACGCTTGTCTTCCTTGACCGGCACAATGCGCGGGTTCAGGGGGTCGTACATCCTTAGCGCGATCTGGCGCTGCAGCGCGCGGACGAAGGTGCGCTTGAAGTGCCGGAGCGTCTCGGGCCCCTGACGCCGGATTGAACTGTACTTCTCCTTTTCGGCCAGCACGGTGCGCTTGCCTTTGGGCTGGATGTTCGGTAACTCGAGTTCTTCGCCGATGATCTTGGCCAGTTCGTCGAGCGTCAGGTCGACCTCCAGGACATGCTCGCCCGGCTGATCACCGGCTTCGCCGGTCCTTTCGCCTTCCTGCGGGTCGCCGCCGACGGGGTCGCCGACCTCGCCGTCACCGGAACCGACGCCGCCCATGTTCTTGCCGAAACGGAACTGTGGAAGCTCGATCTGCGGGACGGGGATCGAGACGGTGTCGTGGCCCTTCTTGCCGATCAGTTCGCCGCGCGCCATGTACTTGCGCAGGTCCTTCTTGATGCGCCCGCGCACGATCTGCCGGAAGCGCGCGTGATCGCGCTCGATCTTCGAGACGCCTTCGTAGAGAGCCAGATCGCCATCCGCCATCGTTCGCCTCGCTCACCGTCGGGCCGTCAGTCGCCCCGGTTCTCCTGCAGGACCTTCGGTGCATCTTCGCGCGCCGTGCGCCGCACGACGACCGCCGCCGACAGCGGTACGACCGACCAGTGGAAATACGCGCCCACGATCGCCGTTAGCACGGACAGAAAGAGCGATAAGCCCAGGAAGTCGCCGTCCATGACCCCTTCCCACAGACACGCGCCCACGCAGAGCGCCGAGACGAAGGCTGGCAGGATGAAGAAGGGCATCGTGATTCCCGCCGCGATGATGCGCAGACGGAACATCGCATCTCGAACGTAGGCCGTCCGCTCCGCAGCGAGGCGCTCCTCGCGCTCGCGGTCCACCTCCATGTTCTTCGGATTGCGCGTGCTGTGCCAGAACCGGAGCAGTTCCAGGATACGCGTCCGGATCGTGCGCAAGGCCATGACCCAGGTGGCCACGATCGCGATCAGCACCAGCACCTTGGCATGACCCTCCCACGCCCAGCCCTCCGACAGCTTGGAGAGCAGGATGAAACCCCAGGTCAGGATCGCCTGGAAGATCGTACAGAGCAACCAGCTCACCGAGTCGCCCCGGTGCATGCGCGCCCACAGCCGTGGCAGCCACGAGGGGGACCCGTCGGACGCGGATTTCTGTTTCAACGACTCCACGGATGATTTGCGCCCTCTTGCTGGTGCAGCACCATCCTCCGGATTGCGACGTGAACCCAGCCCACTCCGCGCAAGCCGCAGGTATGCGCTACTCGTGCCCACGTCCCTTGGTGTCGCCACGGGCGAAGATGCTCGCGACGTAATTCAGCACGTCCGTCGCGCAAACCTCACAGTAGTTCATGTTCTTGATCAGCCGGCTCTTCACCACGTCGATCTTCTCCTGCATCTCGCGATCGACGACGGAACTGACCAGCGTGCTGAGCTTGATCGAATCCTTCTGATCCTCGAAGAGCTTCAGTTCCAGTGCACGGTGCAGACGCTCGTTCATGCGGTAGTCGAACTGTCGGCCTTCGATGGCCAGCGCGCCGATGTAGTTCATGATCTCGCGGCGGAAGTCGTCCTTGCGCGATTCGGGGATATCGATCTTTTCCTCGACCGAGCGCATCAGGCGTTCGTCCGGCGCTTCGGCCTGGCCGGTATACTTGTTGCGGACCTTCTCCTTCTGCGTGTAGGCCTTGACGCTGTCGATGTAGTTCTGGCAGAGCTTGCCGATGGCTTCTTCGTCGGCCGAAATCGCGCGCTGGACCTCGTTCTTCACCACTTCCTCGTACTCCTCCTTCACCAGCGCCAGGAGTTCACGATAGCGCTTGCGCTGTTCCTCGCTGGTGATCAGTGAGTGGTGCTGCAGTCCGTGATCCAGTTCGTTCAGCACCATGAAGGGGTTGACGCAGTTGACGTCCTGCAGGCTGACCAGGGCGTTGGAGATCTTGTCCTGAATGTAGCGTGGCGAGATGCCGGTCATGCCTTCGCGCGGCGCCTCACCCCGCAGTTCGACGATATGGTCCTCGGTGAAGCCCGGCAGCGTCTTGCCGTTGTAAAGCTTCAGTTTCTGGACCAGGCTGAGTTGGGCCTTTTTCGGTTCGTCGAGGCGGGTGAGGACCGCCCACATGGCGGCCATCTCGACCGTGTGCGGCGCGATGTGCTTCTTGACCCGGTCGGGTAGGAAGTCGCGGTTGTAGATGCGGATCTCGTCCTGGATCCGCAGGTTGTACGGGATGTCGATCTTCACCGTGCGGTCGCGGAAGGCTTCCATCAGTTCGTTCGACTGGAGCTTGCGGTATTCGGGCTCGTTGGTGTGCCCGATGATGACCTCGTCGATGTCGGTCTGCGCGAATTTCTTCGGCTTGATCTTGTGTTCCTGCGAGGCGCCCAGGAGGTCGTAGAGGAAGGCGACGTCGAGTTTGAGGACTTCGATGAACTCGATCACGCCGCGGTTGGCGACGTTGAATTCGCCGTCGAAGTTGAAGGCACGCGGGTCGCTGTCGGAGCCGTACTCGGCGATTTTGCGATAATTGATGTCGCCGGTCAGTTCCGTCGAGTCCTGGTTCTTCTCGTCCTTGGGCTGGAAGGTGCCGATGCCGACGCGGTCCTTTTCCGAGAGGACCATGCGGCGCACGCGGACGTGCTGCATCATCTTGCCCCAGTCGCCCTTGTTTTTTTCCATGAGCGTGCGGTAGGTGTAGCGGCAGAAGGGGCAGATCTCACCGGCCACCATCACCTTGTAGTCGCTTTGGGCACGGGCGTTCAGTTCGGTGACCAGTTTTTCGCGGAGCGCATCGGGGATGAGCCGGAGGGGGTCTTCGTGCATCGGGCAGGGCGCCAGTTCGTCCTCGCCGTGGATGTCGGGGATGACCCACGAGTAGGTGTAGAGCCGGCCGGCGTCGGTACGCGAGTAGGCTTCCAGTCCCTTCTTCAGCAGGCGGACGATGGTGGACTTGGCGCTGCCGACGGGGCCGTGCAGCAGGAGCACGCGGCGTTCGGAGCCGTAACCCATCGCGGCGGCCTTCAGGACGTTGACGCAGTGCGCCAGCGAGCGGTCCAGGCCGAAGACCGCGTCCTGGCCGTGGCCGATCGGGTCGCTGAAGAGCTTGTAGCGCGTGAGCTTCTCGCGCTGGAAAGTGACTTCCTCGGTGCCGTGGGAGAGGATCATATCGTAGATGCGCTGGAAGGCGTTGCGGGTGATACGCGGGTCGCGCACGACGAGGTCGAGATAATCCTGGAAGGCGCCTTCCCAGTGCAGTTCCTTGAAACGATCGGCATCCTGATGCTGGGCCAGCATTTTCAGTAGTTCGCTTCCGCTCATGTCGGGTATTCTCCCTCTAGGTAGTCAACGAGCGGGGAGCCGCCGGCATTCCAGCGTTCGCGCCGCTTTCGTGGTCCTGAAGATGCCAAAGAACCAAAGAGCCCCGCACGGGGTCGATACAACCCTTATTATCTAACCCCCACTGGTGTGTTAAGTCAATGCTGTGAAATGGTTAAGTCGCGGGATATCTGTCTCAGGCCGTCCGCGGACACCGCATACGACCGCGGTGTTCATGGTGCCTTTGTGCGTGGTTAGCGCGGTCGGATTGGCGTGTCGAACCGATCGACCTCATCGCAGAATAACTCGTACATCGCCCGAAGGTCCTTGACCTGCTCTTCGATAGAGGCCGGTGGCGCATTCGTCGAACGCATCAGGTTGACGGCAAGGTCCTTCAGCGGCGGGACGCTCTTGGGTCCGTTGACCCGCGTTCCGGCAAACACCGAGGCGATGTGCCGGCGACGTTCCTCGTTCGTCATGGCCGTCCTCAACCGTTTTATGTGAGCATCGTTGTACTCGGCCAGTTCCCCCTTGCGCTGCGCCTGCCGTGCCTCGTTCAAGACCTCGCCGACCAGTCTCCGGACGGCGTCGGAGTCCGGCATTCCCAACTTCTGGCGGATGGTTTCCAACTCCTTCCGTTCGGCCGGCGTCAATTTCGCTTCGCGCGTCACCAGTTCGTGGAAGCGCTTGCGCTCGTATGGCGTCAGCCGTTCCTCGATGCGGGGCTTGATGAACTCCAGGTTCTTCTTGCGCCGCTTCAAAAACGGTTCCAACATCGGGCGTTTCGGTTCGTCCTTCGGTTGCGCATCGGGAGGTTTGTGCGATTCGAGCGGCCCGGTCTTGGGTTCGGTCGGCTCGCCCGTCGGATGTTCCTTGCTCGGATCGACCTGCGCCGGTTGAGAGCCGGTCGCGGGAGTGACCAGGGCGACCGCAGGTGCCTC
>CAYSBP010000013.1:0-4151 GCA_964429255.1 uncultured Planctomycetia bacterium | reverse complement strand
CCTGCGCCGGTTGAGAGCCGGTCGCGGGAGTGACCAGGGCGACCGCAGGTGCCTCCGGGGCGAAGTTGACGTCGATGACGTCCGTCGATGCAAGAGCCCGTTCGGCCTCGCCTTCAGGCTTGATGCGCACCTTGCCGCCTCGGAATTCCAGCAGCGCACCGCGGATCTTCCCGCCTTGGGCCAAGGTCAGCACGACCGTCGGGCCTGCGCTGACGGTGGGCGAAGCGTCTTCAGCGTGAGCCCAGAACGAGGTCCCAAGGGCCAAGCCCAACAGCGTCAGCCCCAGTCCCAGCCCGACGCAGTGTCGCACCACGAGCCCGCGCCATCCGAAGCGATCGATACGGTACCTGTGCATGGCGGAATACTCCACAGCCGCAACACGACCCTGCGGCATTCAACAGGATAGTACAAATGGCGTGCCGGAACAATGCCCTCTGCGAACTCGGAACCCTCCGAATGAAGTGCACGCACATGCGGCCCAGTTCCTCGATCGCCATGAGGATATAGGTCGGGTTGTTGTGCTCGGCGAACGCGCCGCGTGGCGGATCGATTCGCCCACCTGCTTCATCGGAAGATGCGCTGGCCTTCGCCGGTCAACTCCGCGAGGCACCTCACGTCGTGGCCGTACGAGAAGCTACGTCTTCAGACTCCCGACCAGCGGAGACAGCGAATCCAGACCTTCGGCCTTCAGCCACGCGTCCAGTTCGCCGGGCAGGCGGTTGAGGAAGTCGGGATCGATGTAGTTGGTGGTGCCGATCTGCACGGCGCAGGCACCGACGACAAAGAACGCCAGCGCATCCTGCAGCGTGCGGATGCCGCCGATTCCGACGATAGGCACGCCGGGACAGGCGCGCGCGGCCTGCCAGACGCAGCGTACGGCGACGGGGTGCACCGCCGGTCCGCTCAAGCCTCCAGTGATGTTGGCGATTCGTGGCCGGCGCGTCTTCACGTCCACCGCCATGCCTACCAGTGTGTTGATCAGCGAGAGCGCCTGCGCGCCGCCTTCCACGGCAGCGCGGGCAATCTCGGCGACGCTGGTGACGTTCGGTGAGAGTTTGCCCATCAGCAGTTTTGTCGTTGTGCCCTTCAGGGCCTTGAAAAGACGCTCGCAGTCGACGGCGCTGCTGGCGAAGTGGCAGCCGTGCTTGACGTTCGGGCAGGAGATGTTGATCTCGAAGCCGTCGATCGCATCAACCGTGTCGAGGCGCTCGCAGATCGTCGCGTAGTCTTCGATCGAATCGCCGACGACGTTGACGAGGACCTTGGTGGGCAGTGTCTCCAACTCCGGCACGCGGTGGTCGATGAAGTGCTCCAGTCCGCAGTTTTCCAGGCCGATGGCGTTGAGCATCCCCGCCGGCGTCTCCCAGATGCGGGGCGCCGGGTTTCCCTCGCGGGGGAGGACCGAGAGCGATTTGGTCACCACGGCGCCGACATTGCGCAGGTCGACGACCGGCGTGTATTCGCTGCCATAGCCAAAAGTGCCACTGGCCGTCAGGAAGGGCGTGGCGAGCGTCAGCGAGCCAAGTTGCGTGATCAGATCGGGCATGGTGAGGAATGTACAGAGAGACGGGCGAGGGACAAGACGCAAACGAGGGGGGGCACCGGTATTTGCATTCGACTACCAATCGAAGGATTGGCTGGATGAATTGGAACCCAAGACCTACTTTTCGTCGAGCTTGTCCAGGATGTCCTTGGCCTTCAGGTTGGGGTTCTCCTTCAAGAGCTGGAGGAGTGCTTCCAGCGCCTTGGCGTTCGCCTGACGTTGGTCCCGCATCCGGCGATCCTGGTTCTCGCGAAGTTCGCGCTTCTCCTGCTCCCACGCCAGATACTCACCTTTCAGAAAAAGCGGCGTGGTGGTGTAGCGGAAACGCGGGTTGTTGATGTCCGGATCGTCAAACCAGATGGGCGGACCCGGGAAGTCGGTCAGGCCGGTCATGGTGTTGAGTCGCGGCATCTCCCACAGACGGTAGGGATAGGACGAGATCATATCGGCTGCACCGATGAAGCTGTCGGCGTAACGGTCGAAGGGCTCCGATCGAACAACCGCTTCACCCACCGACATCGGTTCGCGCGCCCTGGGCGTCATCACGGGCTGCGTCAACCCCTGACCGCTCAACAGGCGGTCGCCCAGTCTTCCCTCGGTCGATACGAATACGGCGCCGTCCATGATGGAGTAGCGCAGCCCCGCCAGCGCAAGGGCCACACCCAACGCGTCGACGACCATGCTGCCCTTCTGAACCCTCACGGTGAGTTGGGTCTCTCCCACCGACTTTGGCAGGCCGGAGTCTAGAATGAAGTTCTCGTTGGTGATCTTGCCAAACAGACCCAGCCATTCGTTCAGCGTGTGCTCCTGCTGGTCGAGCGAATCGATCTCCATCGTCAACGCCTTCTCAATCCGCTCTGTCGGCGTCGGTGCGGAAACCTCTACGCCCCACACGCTTGCCGCAACGAAGCAGAGAAGACCCGTCCAGAAAGCAGCCCGAGTCATGTTGGCACCCTCGCAAAGAAAGACCCGCACCCCGTCCTTCCACTCTGGTTAGGACGGAAACCCACACTCTAGTTATAGCCCAAAACCGACCGAAAGGGCAACTTTTTTGCGCCAGGTCAGGAGGCGCGGGCCAAGGAATCGGCAAACCGTTGGAATATATGCACGTTGCGTGGATTCAGCCTTCTTCATCCAGAATCACAGCCACCTTGTCACACGCTGCACACTTCAACGCTATGGTAATGGTGTGGAAGTCGTTCGTATCCATCGCGTCGTCGGTGTAATCGAAACCGAGACCGACCTGGAAACCATGCCCGCCGCAGACGCAGCCGTAGGGCCAGGTTTCCGGTGGATTGGGCGTGTTCCGCTTGATCCCCCAATAGAGCGCCATGTCGAAGAGCACGAAGAGGCGATCGCAACGCCGACAGAATCCGCGGACGACCCCGTCCTCCTCGTTGGTTTCGATGGCAAACAGGTTGCAGGGCTGAAGCGCTTCTCCTCGCCGGCCGATGGCGGGGTGGGATTCCGAAGGCTTGCGGCGCTGAAGGCGATGGAGTTCCAGGCGGGTCCGGTGCGCCTGCGCCCGCATTCTCGCATCGGGATCCTGCGAGCTGGCGGCTTCATCCAGCACGCGCGTGACAACGCTGGGTTTGCAGGAGCAGGTCAGGCCGAAACAGGTCGAGACGGGATGTTCGACGGAACCGGTGATGACGCCCTGGAGTTCTTCGGAACAGAGGCCGAGGAACCCTTGCAGATGCATCGGTCCTTGAAAGAGATCGGACCCCGGCATGCCTCGCCCCCGTCGGCTACGTCGCCGGTTCTTCTTCCGGCTTGGCGCTGGCCCGTACAGCGGTGAGGATGCGTCCGCAACTTGGGCACGTGACCATTTCCTGCGCCAGCAGAGCCAGGTTGTGGACCTGCGGCGGGAGTTTCATGTGGCAGGCGGTACAGTAGCTGAGCGCATTCACCGATGCAATGGCCTGGCCACGGTTGATGACGATGCGGTTGTAGATAGTGAGTTCTTTCCTGGGTACGTCCTTGGCAAGTAGATCCCGCTGGGCCTTGATCCCGTCGTACTGCTGGCGGAGTTCCGCCATTTCCTTGTCCACCCGCGTCTTCTCTTCGGAGACCTGCTTCTCCTGGTCGACTACCTGTGCGCCGATCTTTTCGGCTTCCTTCTGTTTCTCGTCGGCCTGTCCCATCAGCGCCAGCGCCTTGTCCTCGATCTGGCTGTTCCAGACGCGCTGCGCATCCATCTGGCGCCGCACGACATCGAACTCCTTCGAGGTCCGCATGACGTTCATCTGGTTGGCCAGGCGCTTCAACGTATCGAGTCCGGCCTTCAATTCCACATCCTGGGCGTCCGCGTCGATCTTCAGTCGCTGGATGTCCATTTTCTTTCGCGCCAGCTGATCGCCCAACAACTTGGCCTGCTCCTCCTTCTCCGCCAGCGCTTTGGGAAGGCTGTCCAAGTCGCGCTGGACGGATTGAAGGCGCAGATCGAGATCGTTCAGGGCACGCAGTTGTTCTATGACGTTGCGCATGGGACTCCAGTTCAAAGATGCTCTACGGAAAAGGTCGATGGGCGTCTTATCGGCATCCCTCGATTTAATCAACTCAAAACCCAAGTTTGAAGGCGGCGACCGGTCGAGCGTCCTGAACGGTC
>CAYSBP010000012.1:18775-28530 GCA_964429255.1 uncultured Planctomycetia bacterium | reverse complement strand
CCTTGCACAGCGCCAGGCGGATCTTGGGCGGGGAGCCGTTGCCGATCCAATAACCGCGGTCGCCAAGGCGAACACGTACTTCGGCGGCAAGTCTGATTTCAACCGCTTGCACCGCCATGTAACGCGGTTAAAGTGCATACGCTTATGCGTATAGCCATTCTGACCAGCGTAGACGGAAACGGTGGCTCCGCGGCCACGGCCTTCCACACGGCGCGCGTCTTAGCGGCGGCCGGCTGGAACGCCGTCCTGTTTGCACCCGGAGAGTATTGGGCGACGCGAGGACGGAAAGAAGGTATCGAGGTCCGCACGCTGGAGCTTCGCCGCGGCTTCCACCCCCTCAGCTTTCTGCACGATCTCCGCGCTTTCAGGGCCTTCGTCAGGAACGAGAAGCCCGACATCGTGCTGGTACAGAAGAGTCCGGAACAGTGGCTGGCCTTCCTGTCCCTGAAATGGCTCCCGCGCAAACCGGCATTGATTCGCATGCGCGGGGTTGTGACGCCCGTCAAGGCAGGGCTCTTCAACCGCTGGCTGCACACCGGATTCGCGGCGGTGGTCTGTTCGGCCAGCATCATTGCCGAACGGTATGGACCGGTCTGCTCCAAGGAGAAGGTCAAGCTGGTGCTGGAGGGCGTGGACACGCGCCGCTATATGCCGGCCACGAAGGAACAGAAACTCGCCGCACGCCAGAGGCTGGGGCTCTTTCCCAATGCGTTCTACATCGGGACGGCGGGGCGGCCGGCGCCGGTCAAAGGACACGACCTGCTCATCGGCGCCTTTGCCGCCGCATGGGAATCCATTCGACCACCCACCTCGAACCCCAAGAGCCCCAAGGATCCACGCTTGGTCATCTTCAGCGACGAGTCGCGCCGCGGGCCAGGCTCGTACGGGAATCTCGCAGAGATGGTAACGCGTCTGGACATCGCTCAGCATGTCACCCTCAAGCCCGGCTTCATCGAGGACATGCGCGTGGTCTATCAGGCCATCGACGTGTACGTCCTCCCTTCGCGCGGCTCTGAAGGCTCCAGCCGCGCCGGGTTGGAGGCCTGTGCGTCGGGCCTGCCGCTGATCGCATCGTCGGTGGGCGTCCTCCCGGATCTAATTCAGGACGGCGTGACCGGCCAGCTGGTCAAGCACGACGATTTCGAGGCCCTCAAAGGCGCGCTGATCGAACTCTCCGAAACGTGGCCGACGCCACTGCGCTGGGGCTCCGCGGCCCGTTCCCGCATGGAAGGCGAACTTTCCGAGGAACGCTACGTCCGGAACCTGCAGTACGCGTTGGAACAGGCGATGGACGCCTCCAGGTCGCCACGCTGATTCCACAACGACCCGTAGCCACAGAGAGCACGAAGGGATAATTCATTCGTTTCGCGCTATCCTCTGTACGCGTTGTCCCTCGGTGTCAAAGGTCGTTGCAGTACCAACCAGGAGCGCTCAGCTCGATCGCGGCCGCAACAATGCCGCCGGCGACCAGACAGGCATCGCGACGCGGACGGCATAGGCTTCCCCGTATTCCGCCCCGATTCGGAAACCGTGATATTCGTGCAGCGCGCGGAACCAGCCGGCGAACTTCTCGGAACTCAACCGCGTCTGCAACTCCGGCTTCTTCGATCGGCGCCTCCCGGGGCTCCAGCCGACCTGCGAAGCGTAACAGGCCGCGAGTCTCAGCTTCTCCTCGAAGACTTCGCTAATATCGACCACCAGGTCCGGGACGATCCCGTAGCGGTTGTTGTAGTGCAGCAGCAACTCGGGCCGGTACGGAAGCCGGTCAGCCGCCGCGACACCCCTGGATGAGGCGGGCGAGTACTTCGGCGCGCCGCATAGCCATGCGGCGTACGTGGCCGCCTGTCCCACCGCAGCGTGATCGGGATGCTGATCCTCCCAGTGCGGCGCCAAAACCACGCGCGGACGGAAACGTCGCAGCGTCTTGACCAGCGGCTCGCGGAGACGGTCGTCGTCCATCAGGTGCCCATCGGGCAGCCCCAGGTTCACGCGGGCGTCGGTCCCGAGCAGTTGGTCCGCCGCGGCCGTTTCGCGTTTTCGTTCCGCAACGCTTCCGCGTGTGCTCATCTCGCCGCGCGTGCAGTCCACGATGGCCACGGTCAGACCGGCGCGTTTGGCTTTCAAGAGCAGCCCGCCGCAGATCAGTTCCGCGTCGTCGGGATGTGGGGCGATGCAGAGGTAATCGATCATGGAGTCGCACTCCGATCCTTTCCCGCAGCCACAAGGACCGAGGTATCAAAGAGGGTCTTCATCGGGGTCGCAAACCCAGGACATGAACATCGCGTTCCGCACGCAGTCGTTCCACTGCAGTCCGCGGATCTTCTTCCGCATGTCCTCCGCAGAGGACCCAGACGAGGCCCTTCTTCTTCAGAACAGGCCCCTTGTGGGCGGGTAACAGAACCACCCGATCGCCATCCACCTCAACCTTGACGGCAGCGCCAGCGCGCAGGTTCATTCCATCTCGAATGCGTTTGGGAATCACGAACCGCCCGAAACGGTCTGCGTTCGTCGCCATGATCTCACCTCGAATGGCGATATACGATGCCACGTGCCACCTTGAAATGCCAATTCATGATGGTAGGTCCTGTAGTCCCATGACCGCATGCGCGTACTGACCGGTCGGCAGGCACGCCAGCAGCCGGGCCGGCAGTTCCGGGTCCCGCGCCACAAACTGCGCCCAGCAGAGCATCCGCTCCTGCGGCTTCTTCTTCGGGCACACCAGCGCGGCGAGGCGATCCAGTTTGGACAAGCCGGCATTCTCGCGCTGCGCAATCGAGGCCGCAGTCTTCTCGACGACCCGCTCCAGTTCGTGCTGGAAACGCTCGCGTACCTTCTGGAAGAGCGGATCGAGACCACGGTCGGATTCCTGGACCTTGCGGTGCATCGCGTCGAGTTTGGCAAGAATGGTTTCACTGTCCTTCGTCAATTCATCGGTTACGCCGCTGCCCGTCGTGTACCGGCTGCGAAGGTCGTCCAGCGGACCGAACAGCCGTTCCAATGGCAACCCGAGCCTGCGCATGGCGCGGACGCCCGGATCGTCCAGCAGCGTCAGCGTGGCCCGCGGGACGATCACGGGCCAGACGGCATCGTACATCTCGTGCACCGCGCTCAACTGGGCCCAATAGGCCATCTCCCCCGGTCCCAGCACCGTCGCGGCGACCGGGAAGATCAGGTCCTGCAGCACCGGGCGAAGCGCGGCCGACGGTGAGAAATCCTGCGGCTGAGTGAGCGCCCGGTCGACCAGCATATCCAGGCGAAAGTAGCCGGGACCGATCTTGCGCGGACGGAACGCCGTGCTGCGCGTGCCCATCGACACGCCGTCGGGCATGGCGAAGATCGCCGCGCGAACGCCGCTATGGTTCACGAAGAGGTGCGGGGCTTCTCCTTCTTCGGTCAGCCCCGGTTCGTAGCCCAACTCTCGCATCCGCTGCCCGGCGCTCCGGATCAGCGCCGACGTCGTCTGGTATTGGCTCAATTCGCGCGCGAAGAGATCGGCACCCATCCGGCGCACCAACGTGGATTCGATAACCAGCAGGCCCAGCGGTCCCAGGTACCGGGTCAACAGTGTGGCGAAGGCCGCCCCCGCGTTGCGTTCTGCGTAGGGCCCCAGCCACTCCGTCGCGGCATCACCAAGAAGAGCCTTCAGCGGTTCGTACAGGGCCTCACATCCTTTGGCCAGCGAGATGTCGCCCACGGACGACCCTCGCACGTCGTCGCCCCATTCCGCGCGCAGCCGCTGGATTTCGTTCCGTCCGTTCAGGAAGAACGCGTGATCGATCTCCTCGATGTCGTGGTCGTCCGAGGCGACCCAGAAGACGGGCAGGAAACAGGCGCGCCCGGCGAACCGTTCGCTCCACTCCCGCGCCAGCTGGATGGCCGTGAGTGCCTTGTGCAACGTGTAGAGCGGTCCGCCGAAAAGCCCCGCCTGCTGACCCGTAACGACCAGGTACGTATCGGGGCGCAGGATCTCCTGCGCGCGATCGAAGAGTTCGGGCGGTGCGTCGTACCGTTCACAGGCATCCTCGAAGAGATGCGCCAGCGTGGGGCGTTCATATCTGTGCGCGGAGAGCGCCCGGAGCACCGCCTCGACGTCGCCCTCCTTGCGCGGATCGTGACGGAAGAAGGGGCGCACCTTCTCGAAGTCGTTCACCCAGTCCGCGACCAGCGACCCACCGAAGCCCGCCACGGCGAATGGCACTTGTCCGACCTGTCCCAGTTGCATTCACACGTCCTTCCGCGCCACCAGTACACATCGCGGGCTTCGCGCCCCGTCAAAAGGCGCGCCACGCAGATCCCCGTACCGCCGCAACACCGTCAGGCCCGCACGCCGTACCAACCGATGCAGTTCCGCCGGCGAGTAGGCACGCACCGATTCGCGCAGCTCGCGCGCCGGGCGCGAAGGCTCCTCGATCCGGATGCGTTTCTCCAGCCGCTTGCGCCGCCGGTCGTGCCAGCGCTCCTCGATCAACCAGGCCCGCCCGACCCGGCGCTCCGTTCGCGCGGCCAGACCGTTCAGCGTCGGGCGGAGGTTGAAGAAGTCCAGCACCAAAACGCCGCCCGGCCGAAGCACCCGCATCACGCCGCGCAACAGGGCCAGGTCCTCCCGCGCGGCGTCGAAGTAACCGAACGAGGTGAACAGATTCACAACGCCATCGAAGGCCTCCGCCTGCAGGGGCAGGTGCCGGGCATCGGCGCGGAGGAAGGATGTTCTCCGGTCCCTGGCCCGCGCACTGCGGAGCAGTTCAGCGGAGAGGTCCGCACCCACCACACGATAACCGTGACGTGCCAGCGCACGACAGTGACGTCCGGCACCGCAGCAGAGATCCAGGATGCGCGCGCCTTTCGACAGGCGCATTACGCGCTTCAGGAAGGCCACCTCGCGCGATCCCGCCCGTTCCGAACGGTGCGCATACCGTGCCAGGTAGTCCGCCTTGAAGGCCGTTTCGTACCAGGGCTTCTCGACGGGGCGCTTGCGCAGCAGATTCAGGTACGGAGACACAAGAAAGACCCCCTCCCCCGCGTTCGCCCTTCGACAAGCTCACGGCCATGGGCAACATCGAAGGGCTTCGATTCCGCCCTCGCGATACAGCCGCTGGGGCGGAACAAGCACGTCGGACCTCTCCCACGCGGGGGAGAGGGCCTTCACCGCGGCCTTCAACCAGGAGTACCCTCTACGACCGAAACCGCGTGAGTTGACTTCGCGCAACAAGTTCGCTTAGACTCTCATATACGATGAACGCAACCAATGCATCTCCCGACCGCGTGCACGAATTGCGCGCGGAAGTGCGGTACGCCGAGACCGACCAGATGGGTTTCGCGCACCATTCCACGGCCGCCGTCTGGTTCGAACTGGGGCGCGTAGGATGGCTCCGCGCGGCGGGCCTTTACTACGGAAAACTGGAGGCAACGGGCGTGCTGCTCCCGGTCGTACGCCTGGACATACGCTATCTGGCGCCGGGGCGCTTCGAGGATCAGGTCGTCATCCAGTCGCGCGTCATCGAAGTCACACGCGTGCGCGTCGTGTTCGCCAATCGCGTACTGCGCGAGGATTCCGGCCGGCAAACGGTCCTGGCGGAAGGCCTGGTTGAACTGGCCTGCGTGAACCGCCAGGGACGCCCGCAGCGCCTGCCGGACGACGTCCATGCGACGCTGACCCGGTCCATCTGCGCCGGACCGTGGTCCCATCCGAAAGCAACGGGCTGATTTGTGAGCGACACTACCCAAGCGACGGCTCGTCGTTCGCCCCTTCCGTCCGGTTTACGCTGGCTGGGCCCGCCGCTGGCCGGTTTCTTCTGCGCAGGCCTCGCGCTGCGCCGGTACGCATACGCCTGTGGTCTGAAGCAGCCGCGGCGCGCGTCGGTGCCGGTCATTTCGGTCGGAAACCTGACGGCTGGCGGGACCGGCAAGACGCCCGCCGTCGCATGCCTGGTACGAGGGCTGAAAGAGCGGGGCCGTCAGCCGGCCGTCGTCCTGCGGGGATACGGTGCTCCGGCACGCGGCGAGTTAAATGACGAAGGCCTGGAACTGGCCCGCCAGTTCCCTGACGTGCCCATCCTCGCCAACCCGGACCGTGCTGCAGGAGCCGCCGAAGCCATCCGCCTTGGTGCGGATGTGATCGTGCTGGACGATGGCTTCCAGCACTGGGCGCTGGCGCGCGATTTCGATCTGGTCCTGCTCGACGCCACCGATCCGTGGGGTGGCGGACACCGGCTGCCATGGGGGTACCTGCGCGAAGCGCCGGCCGCTCTGACGCGCGCGCAGGCCGTACTCCTGACCCGGGCCGACTGCGTCTCCGCCGAGCAACGGGCCGGACTGCGCCAGACGATCCAGTCAATTGCGCCGCAGGCGTTGCTCGGAACCGCACGGCACCGGCCTTGCGGCCTGTATGTGCTGCGCGCCGATGCTCCGGCACCGGCGATCGATGCACTGCGCGGCCGGCACCTCTTCGCAGCATGCGGGCTGGCCCGCCCGGAGCATTTCCATACTGCGTTGAAGACACTGGATGTCGAACTCGCGGGTACACGGAGCTTCGCGGATCACCAGGTTTACACAGAAGCCGATCTGCGCACCTGCTGCGCGGATGCCCGGGCCTCAAATGCCGAAGCGATCGTGATCACCGAAAAAGACGCCTCAAAGTGGGCGCGCTTGCCGGCCTCGACGGAGAACCTGCCAGTCTGGGTCCTTCAGGTGACTTTTGAGATCGCGGATGGTGCCGAGGCGCTCTGGCAAGCGGTGGAACGGGCGGTCGCGCGTCGCGGATCCGACTAAGCGCTAGCGGGGTTCTGTCGGCCGGTTCTCCGAGGGCGATTTGGCCATGCAGCGCTTGGCGGGCGTCTGACACGTGTGGTCGTGCCCTATGAAGACCGGCGCAACCTCGAACGCTACTCGCGTCCTGCAATCTTCTCCAACTCCCGCAGCACCATCTCCGTCGTCAACACCTCGGGGAAGATGTGCGGCTTCTGCTCCCCCGGGCGGAAGAGCAGGTACAGGGGCACGCCCGCGCGCTGGTAACGCGTCAGCCACTCGGCAATGACCGAGTCGCGATTCGTGAAATCAGCGTGGAACGGCAGGACGCCGTGCTTCTTAAAGGCCGCGCGCATCGTCTCCGTGTACAGTACGCCCTCCTCGTTCACACGGCAGGTCGCGCACCAGCGCGCCCCGAAGTCGATGAAGACCGGCTTGCCCGCCCGGATCTCCCGCTCGATCCGCTCGGGCGAGAACCGAAAGAAGCCCGTTTCGAGATCGGCGCCATCCTCGCCCCCCGCAAGCCCCCCTGCAGCCAACTTCGCCTGCCCCGCGTCGCCTGAAGCAAGGACCCACGGCAGCGGGCCGATCAGGAGGAGCAGGGCCACGATGGAGAAGGTCCAGCGCCGACCCGTCGAACAGAGCGGATTGGCAAACTTGCCGTACATCCACGCCGCCAGCGCCGCAAGCAGCAGGTACCAGATGACTGCGAAGATCCCTTTGCCGATCTGGTAGAAAAGGATGTCCAGCAGGTAGACGACCGTGGCCGCCAGCAGAAACGCCATGACTTCACGGAAGATGATCATCCAGTTGCCCGGTTTTGGAATCCATTTCAGAGCATCCGGGAAGAAGCCCAGCAGCAGGAACGGGAGCGCCAGACCCACGCCCACCGCAAGGAAGAATACGAAGATGAAGACCGGTGGCTGCGAGAAGGCATAGCCCATCGCCGAACCCAGCAGCGGCGCGGTGCAGGGCGTGGCCAGCAGTACAGAAAAGGCGCCGCTGAAGAACGAGCCCCAATGCCCGCTGGCGCGGCCCGCCGCGTCGGCCGCCGTCATCCCCGGCAACGTGATGACAAAGACTTCAAAGAGTGAGAGCGCGAAAATCCAAATCATCAGCGCCAGGACCAGCACGAAACGCCAATCCTGAAACTGGAAGCCCCAACCCACATCCCGCCCCGCCATTTTGACACCCACCACGACCCCGGCCAGAAGACCGAAGCAGAGGAGTACACCGGCCGTATAGGCCAGCGCACCTTTGAGGATCTCGCCCCGATCGCTCTGCGCGCTCTGCACCAGGCTGAGCGCCTTGATGGAAAGCACCGGCAGCACGCAGGGCATCAGGTTCAGGATCGCGCCACCTGCGATCGCGAAGATGAGCATCAGCCAGAACGAGGGGGGTGGGCCGGTCGCTGTGGGAGCCGGTACGACTGCAACAGATGGCCCGGGCTCCTCAACCGCAGGTGCCGCTTTGTCCACGGACACGGGCTTCGCTCCGCCGGCCTCCGGGATGGCGACCGGATCGACAGCGACCTGAAGCATAACATCGGCCGGCATGAAACAGGTACCTTCATCGTCGCACATCTGCCACAGGACCTTGACCGCGAGCGTCTTCGCGGCCTTCCCGGGTGGCACCGTCCGTTCAAGTGGCGCCCCAAGAACAAACTCGCCCGCATACTCCTCCTCACCGCTCGCGCCCTTTTTTCCCGTCGGATACTCCACCTTGCCGATCCGGTAACCTTCCGTTTCGACCGTGAAAGTGAGAAACTCCTCCTGCCGAACCATGTGGTAGCCGGTGGGAGCGCGGTAGGTCACCTCGAGACGACTACCTTTGACGGCCGCAGAGACCTTGGGATCTGGCGGTCCGCCCCCGGGACCGAGGTCCAGCGCCAGAAGTTCGCCGGTCGCCATCAGAATGAACGTCAGGAACAGCCGCATCGTCATAAGAACACCTTTCATCGAAAAACGTCACTGTCTCTCTCTGATACTCAGGTCACCGGCAAAAACAACTCACGCCCGTCATCCATATTTCCTTCGCGCGCTGTGGAATTCCCCGGATGGAGGGCGCGAGCAACTGCGGACACCTTCCTTGAATCCTGACGACACCCCTCCATGCTGACTCCTCAATCCTTTCTGCGAGGTCGTGTCCGACTTGTTGACATCATGATGCGCATAGAGTATGCTTTGATGCATGAGGACGACGGTAAGCATCGATGATGCCTTGCTGGCTGAGGCCAAACGACTGGCGCTTGAGCGCCACTGCTCGCTTGGCGAGGTATTGACCGAGGCGCTGCGCCAACTCGTGATCGCGCGAAAGTCTTCCAGGAAAGCAAGCTCAACTCGCCTCACAACGTTCAAGGGCAAGGGTATCCAACCAGGCGTAGACCTCGACAGCAACGCTTCGCTTACCGACCTGATGGAGGAGCGATGATCCTTATTGACGTCAACGTGTTGGTCTATGCCCATCGCGAAGACGTCGACCAACACCCCAGGTTCAAGAGTTGGCTGGAAACGAAACTGGACGGAAGCGAACCGGTCGGCCTTTCCGAGTTGGCTCTGAGTGGCGTCCTCCGCGTCTTGACGCACCCAAAGGTTTTCTCTCCGCCAACCCCGACGGAAAAGGCTCTCACGTACGCTGACGAGTTGAGAAGCCACCCCAATGCTCGGGTGGTCCGGCCTGCAGAGCGTCACTGGGAGATATTCACTGATTTGGTTCGTCGAACCGGGTGCAAAGGAAACCTGGTGCCCGATGCCTACCATGCCGCCTTGGCGATCGAGTGGGGCTGCGAATGGGTAACTACCGACCGGGGGTTCAGCCGGTTCCCCCAGTTGCGCTGGCGGCATCCGCTGGAAGAGGCCTGACGGCGCCTCCTTTCTTCGCGTGGTACGCGACATCGAAAGCTACCGTGTGTGTCGTCCATATCCTTTTCCCCTTTGGTTTGCCGTAATCTGCATGGCCGTTCCGGTCGCGGGGACGCCAGGGGAACAGAAACGACCGGGGACCGCCATGAC
>CAYSBP010000012.1:11362-18675 GCA_964429255.1 uncultured Planctomycetia bacterium | reverse complement strand
CCGTAGCGGCCTTATCGCGAAGGCGGGTGCCATTCTTGGCAAAGGCTGAAGCCCTTGACTGAGCAGCGGGCACTAGTAGCCTGTAAATGACTGACCGGTCAGTAACGAATGGGCTGTGCACCTGCGGAGTAGGCTCCATGCGGCCCGCCAAGAATCATCGCCCCGCACTGCTAAAGACCGCCACGCGGCTCTTTGCGCAAAAACCATTTCATGAGGTCCTGATGGAAGATGTGGCAGCCGAGACCGGCGTCGCCAAAGGCACCATCTACCGCTTCTTCCCCACCAAGGAGAAGCTTTACGACGCGGTCTGTCTCGAATCGCTCGACGAGATGAACGGCCAACTTGGCGTGGCCGCGCAAACATCGGAGTCGCCCCTCATACGGGTGGAGCGCATGACCGGCATCGTCGTAGAATACTTCAGTGCCCATCGTGATTTCTTCGAGGTCCTCCAACGTAAATGGGTCAGTGCCCACCGGAACAGAAGTATTACTTGAACTATTCCTCCACGGCGTTGCCGGAGTTGGAAAGGAGCCACCGTGTTCAACACCTTGATAGGGTACGGCCCTGAGCGCGTTTCGCGCTCTGGCGTCATTGGGGCGGCCTGCCTTCTCGGCATGGCGGTCCTTCTGCATGGTTGCTCGAGGACCACCGCAGGGCCCGCGGAGAAGAAAAAGCGCGAACGGAAGTACCTGGTTCACACGGCTGAAGTGACCGTCCGCCCCATCACCTACGAACTGGAGACCACCGGCGCGTTGCAGGCCCGCGACATCTACCGCGTCGATGCACAGGTCCCGGGCGTCGTTGAGGGCATTGCGTTCAACGAAGGTGACGAGGTGACGGCCCAGACGGTTCTCTGTCGCATCGCGCCGCGCACCTATGAACTGGCCGCTCAGCGCGCGAAAGCCGCATGGCGGAAGGCCCAAGAGGCGCACGTCCGCGCGCTCGCCGACGTGGCCGACACGGAACGCAAATCCCGCAATGCGCTCCAGCAGGCCGCGATTCTTAACTCGCATGCCGCGCGGGATTATCAGCGCCGTAAGGTCGCCTTCGATGCCGGGGCGATTACCGAAGAGGAACTGTTTAACGTCCGCGACAAGCGTGACCTCGCCGCCATCGTCCTGAAGAATGCTCAGGAAGCAACGCAGACCGAAGTGGCCGTTATGCGCGCGGCCGCGCAGGAGAAGGACGCGGAAGCCCGGCAGACCGAGGTGGCGTGGCAGGAGGCCGAGGAGAATCTGCGCAAGAGTTCTGTCGTGTCGCCGGTCAGCGGGCGCATCGAACAACGCACGGCGACCAATGGCCTCCAGGCCGCGGCGGGAACGCCCATCGCTCAGGTCATCGACCCCGAACTGCGCCTGCGTTTCACGCTGCCCGAGGAACAGACCGCGCGCGTCCACAAGGACAGCCGGGTGACCTTCCGCGTGATGGCCTATCCTGAACGCGACGTGCCAGCCACGATCTATCACATCGGCGATTTGACCGACACCAAGACGCGACGGGTCACGCTATGGGCCAGGGTCGAGGCGCCGAAAGACATGGTGCTCAAACCCGGCTTCTTCTCCACTGTGAAAATCGTGACCGATCAGCGCGCCGAAGCCGTGGTCGTCCCACTGACGGCGGTCATCCCCAGCGAGCGTGGCTTCATCGCATTCGTCGCCGAAAACGGAATCGCGCGGCAGCGCCCCGTCAAGCTGGGTTTGCAGATCGGCGACAAGGACGTGGAAGTCACCGTCGGACTGCGGGCCGGCGAGCGACTGGTGGTGGAGGGCGGAACGGCACTTCTGCCGGACGTCCAGATCGAGGAAGCCGGCGGCACGTCGGAGAAGCCCGCGGCGCCGGCCGTTCAAGACGGTGAAAGCAAGAAGCGCGAGGAGCGCCGGCCATGAGCGCCTCGCCCGAAGAACTGAAGCCAACCGCCGGCCGCTCCATGAGTCTGGCGGCCATCTCCATCCGTAATCCCGTCTTCGCCTGGATGCTGATGATCGGCCTGATCCTGGTCGGCAGCGTGGCCCTCAGCCGCCTGGGCGTCAGCCTGATGCCCGACGTGGACCTGCCGACGATCTCGGTCCGAGCAACACTGGAAGGCGCCGACCCGGAGATCATGGAATCCGAAGTCGTGGACGTCATCGAGGACGCGGTGATGGCCGTCGCGGGCGTCAAGGAGGTGACCAGTTCCGCGAAGCAGGGGTCCTGTTCGGTCAACGTCGAGTTCATCCCCGAGAAGGACATCGACGTGGCGTTCCAGGAAGTCCAGGCGCGCGTTTCGGCCAACATGCGCCTGCTACCCAAGGACATCGACCCACCGTCGATCGCGAAGACCAACCGCGAGGACTTCCCGATCCTGTGGGTCACCCTCACCGGCATGCGCCCGCAGCGCGAACTCAGCGAATACGCTCGCAACGTCCTACGCGACCGTTTTCTCACCGTGCCCGATACCGGCGACGTGATGATGGGCGGCTACCAGGACCGCAATCTGCGCATCTGGATCGATCCGCTGAAACTGCAATCGCGCGGGTTGACCGTGGACGACCTGATCAAGGCCGTGCAACGCGAACACGTTGCTCTGCCGGCCGGCCGTCTGGAGGGCTCGGTCCGCGAATCCAACGTGAAGGTCGAAGGCGAAGCCTTGAGCCTCGAACAGTGGAACCAGCTGCGGCTCAAGGAACAGGACGGCGCGGCGGTCTATCTGGGCGACGTGGCGGTTGTCGAGGACGGGATGGAAGACATCCGGCGCATCTCGCGCGTGGACGGCGAGCTGGCCCAAGGGTTGGGTATCATCAAACAGCGCGGCGCCAATGCCGTCAAGGTGGCCGACGCCTGCCGCGCCCGGATCGCCGAACTGAACAAGACGCTGCCTCACGGGATGGAACTGAAAGTACGCTTCGACCAGACACAGTTCATCAAGGAAGCCTACGAAGAGACGAGATTCACGCTGATCCTCTCGGTGCTACTCACCGCGCTCGTCTGCTGGCTCTTTCTAGGCTCGATCTCCAGCACGTTCAACGTGATTCTGGCCATACCGGTCTCGGTCTTCGGCACGTTCGCGGTGATCTACTTCTGTGGATTCACGCTGAATCTCTTCACCCTGCTGGCGCTGACGCTCTCCATCGGCCTGGTCGTGGACGACGCGATCATGGTACTTGAAAACATCTACCGGCACGCCGAGATGGGTCACGAGAAGCATGTGGCGGCGCGGTTGGGCGCCGAACAGATCCAGTTTGCGGCGCTCTGCGCCACGCTGGCCCTGGTGGCGATCTTTCTCCCGGTGGTTTTCATCCAGGGCGTGATGGGCAAGTACTTCCTCCAATTCGGCGTGGTCCTTTCGGTCGCGGTGATCATCTCGTTGATCGAGGCGCTGACGCTGGCGCCCATGCGCTGTTCGCAGCTGCTCCGCGTGGGCCAGCGTGGAAATGCCCTCGAACGGGCGGTGGGATACACCTTTGAAGTGCTCTCCCGTAGTTATGGCCGTCTCCTGGAATGGATTCTGGGATGGGGTCCGTGGCGTTACGCGGTGATCGTTGTGTCGTTGGCCATTTTCGCCGCGTCCATGCTCCTGATCCGCGGTATGCCTCGCGAGGAGGTGCCCGCTCAAGATCAGGGACTCTTTATGGTCCGCCTGCGCGGGCCGGTCGATTGGTCCATATCGCGCACCAACGAGGTCGTGCGAGAAGTCGAGGAGATCATCAACCGGAGAAAAGAGATCGAGTCCTGCTTCGCCAACGCGGGCAGCCATGGCGGCGAGGCCAACGAAGGCATGTTCTTCATCAACATGAAGCCGCGCGATCAGCGACCGCTGAAGAACGGCAGACCGATCACGCAGCAGGAGAGTATCGGCGAACTGCGCGAGGACTTGAATGTCTTCCCCGGCGTTGAGATCCAGGTTAGGGACCCTTCCAAGACGGGTCTTGCCGGCGGCGGACGTGGTGGCGGTTTGCCCGTCTCGTTCTCGGTCCGCGGGCCCGACTGGAATAAGCTGGGCGAACTCAGCGCCCAGTTCAAGGACCGGATGATGACCAGCGGAAAGCTGGTGGATGTGAATTCCGATTACCGAGTGGGCATGCCGGAGGTTCAGGTACTCCCGAACCGTCAGAAGACGTTGGCGCGCAATGTGGATGTACAGGCGTTGGGCGAAACCGTCCGGGCGCTTGTCGGCGGCTACCGCATCGCCAAGTTCACCTATCAGGGACGCCGCTACGATGTCCGCGTGCGCTTGCTGCGCGGCGATCGACTGCGCCCCGAGGACATCGGCTTGCTGTACGTGCGCAACCGGGACGGCGAACCGATCCGGATCAGCGAACTGGTGGATATCGAGACCCGCCCGTCACTGCAGGCGATCTCTCGCGTGAATCGCATGCGCGCTGTGACCATCGGTGCCAACCCTCTGCCAGGCGTACCTCAAAATGAAGCGCTCGCCGAAGTGGAGCGAATCTCCAACGAGATCCTGCCCGAAGGTTACGAGGTCGTCCTGACCGGCTCGTCCCGTTCAGCCAGCGAATCGTTTGGTGGACTGATGTTCGCGTTCATCGCGGGCTTGATGGTCGCTTACATGGTGCTGGCCAGCCAGTTCAACAGCTACCTGCACCCGTTCACCATTCTGCTGGCGCTGCCCTTCAGTCTGACCGGCGCGCTGCTGGGCCTCTATCTGGGCGGCCAGTCGATCAACGTGTTCAGTGTGATCGCGCTGATCCTGCTGGCGGGTATCGTCAAGAAGAACTCTATCTTGCTGGTGGACTTTACGAACCAGCTTCGTAGCGAAGGACGCCCGGTGAACCAGGCGCTGCGCGAGGCCTGTCCGATCCGACTCCGGCCGATCCTGATGACGTCGGTGGCGACCATCGCCGGCGCGGTGCCTGGAGCGCTCGCTGTCGGACCGGGCGGCGAACTGCGCATCCCGATGTCGATCGCCGTCATCGGCGGCGTAGTCGTCTCAACGCTGCTGACACTCTTTGTGGTGCCCTGTTTCTACAGTATCGCGGAAGAGTGGCGCGAACGGTTGTACCGCCTTTTCGGGCGCACGGTGCAGGCCCCGGGGCCGACCGGCGAAACATCATCCCTGGCTCGACCGCAGAATGGGACCGACTCGCCTGCATGATTCACCACCGAGTGACCGAGGCACGGGGTTGGGAATGAATGTCACCTATGCATGAAGATGGCGTCCGGGTTCAAGCCGTTCTGGCGGAAGAGCGTCTCCCAAGCCCCGGCCCACCGACAACTGGAACCAAAAGAAGGGCTCGTAAAAAGGCTACTTTCAGTTGAAGTTTTCAAGCAATTGAGCATCTTTTCAGAGGCTTGGAACGGAAGGTCAACCAAGGAGGCCCCATGAACGGCGTAGATGTCCAACAGATCAAAGAGAAGGTCGTCAAACAATCCGAACAGATTGAGCAGGTGAAGGCCGAAGTACGCAAGGTGCTCGTCGGTCAGGACCGCATGCTTTCGCGCCTGCTGATCGCGCTCCTCACCGGCGGCCACGTGCTGCTGGAAGGCGTCCCCGGCCTGGCCAAAACCACGGCCATCAAGGCGCTCGCGGCGGCGGTGAACTGCAAGTTCAACCGCATCCAGTTCACGCCCGACCTGCTGCCCGCCGACTTGATCGGCACGCTGATCTACAACCCGCGGGAAGGCACCTTCTCGACCAAGAAAGGCCCGGTCTTCGCCAACCTGATCCTGGCCGACGAAATCAACCGCGCGCCGTCCAAAGTCCAGTCCGCGCTGCTCGAGGCCATGCAGGAACACCAGGTCACCATCGGCGATCACACGTACCCTCTCGAAGAACCATTCCTGGTGCTTGCCACGCAGAACCCGATCGAGCAGGAAGGCACCTACCCCCTGCCCGAAGCGCAGGTGGACCGCTTCATGCTCAAGGTCGTCATCGGCTATCCGACCAAGGCCGAAGAGCGCAAGGTCGTCGACGGTATTCTCGACGACGTGCGCCATGAGGTCCGGCCGGTACTGGAGACGAAGGACCTCTTCGCCATCCGACAGACGGTCGGGTCGATCTACATGGACGACAAGGTGAAGGACTACGTGTTGGAAATCGTGACGGCCACGCGCGAACCGGCGGCCTACAAGCTGACCGAACTGGTTCCGCTGATCGAGTACGGTGCCTCGCCGCGCGCCTCGATCAACCTGTGTCTCGCCGCCCGCGCCAATGCGTTCCTTTCCGGCCGCGGCTACGTCACGCCGCAGGACGTCAAGGAAGTCGCCATCGAGATCCTCCGCCACCGCGTGATCCTCAGCTACGAAGCCGAGGCGGAAGAGAAGAGCAGCGACGACGTGGTGAAGAAGATCCTGGATTCCGTGCCGGTGCCCTAACAGGAGGAGATTGTTCATTGGTCATTTTTCATTGACCATTGGGTGTCAGACGTTGCACCGCCCATCCGGATCGCCAATGAACGATGATCAATGAACAATCCTCAATCGGAGCCCGTATGCCCCGTGACATGAATGAAGTGTTAAAGGAAGTGCGCCGCATTCAGATCGTGGCGAACCGGCAGGTGAACGACCTGCTGGGCGGTGAGTATTTGAGCGTCTTCAAAGGCCGCGGCATGGAGTTCGACTCGGTGCGCGAGTATGTCCCGGGCGACGAGATCCGCAGCATCGACTGGAATGTCACGGCTCGCACCGGCGCGCCGTACGTGAAGAAGTTCTGCGAAGAGCGCGAGTTGACCATCCTGATGGCGGTGGACCTGTCGGCCTCGGGGCTCTTCGGTTCGCTGCGCCTGAGCAAGCTCGACGCGGCGGCTGAAGTTGCCGCGGTACTGATGTTCAGCGCGTTAAAGAACCACGACAAGGTCGGCCTGGTACTCTTCGCTGACGAGGTACTCCGCTACATCCCGCCGCGAAAGGGCAGTGCGGGCGTACTGCGGCTGATCCGCGAGTTGCTGGCCGCCGAACCGGTGAAAGCCCCCGCGAACATCGGCGCGGCGCTGCAGTTCATCGGCCGCGTGCAGCGTCGGCGCGGCGTGGTCTTCCTGATGAGCGATTTCCTGGGGCCGGACTGTTCGCAGGCGCTGGCCCTGGCCAACCACCGGCACGACGTCATCGCGGTGACCTTGAGCGACCCGCGCGAGCGCGTCCTTCCGGCGGCCGGTTTCATCACGCTGCGCGACGCCGAGACCGACGAGATCCTGGAGTTGGATACCAGCCACCCGCGCGTACGGGACCTGTTTGCGCGGCAGGCCATCGAGCGCGACGCGCGACTGGACGCAGGCCTGCGCCGCGGTGGCGTGGACCGACTGGACATCCGCACCGATCAGCCCTATGCGCAGAGCCTGCAGCGCTTCTTCCACATGCGCGAACGGCGGTTCCGTTGA
>CAYSBP010000012.1:0-11262 GCA_964429255.1 uncultured Planctomycetia bacterium | reverse complement strand
GGCGCCCGTCGCCACCGCCGACAACTCACTCCAACGTGTCGCCGAGAAGGGCCCGGTCAAGATGACCGTGCGCGTCTGGCCACGCGACGGGCGCCTGAGCGACCGGTTGTCGATGGAGGTCGTCATCGAGTCGGAACCCGGCGTGGAGATCACGCCGCCGTCCTTCGGCAGCAGCGTCGGCGAATTCGTCGTCCGTGACTACAACGACACCAGCGCCAAACCCGATCCGAAGGCGCCGGGCAAGCACGTCCGCACGTTGAGCTATCAACTCGAGCCGGCCTTCGCCGGCAGGCATCTGATCCGTTCGGTGGCGCTGGAGTTCACCGACAAACGCCCCGGCGGCACGGAAGCCAAACCCGAACCGGTGCTGCTCGAGACCGACCCCATCGAGATCGAAGTGACGTCGGAATGGGGCGGCAAGACGCCCAGCCTGGGCGACCTGTCCGCCATGCAGCCGCCGCGCCCGCTCTCGCCGAACCCGATCTGGAAGTGGATCTACCTGGCCGTCGCGCTGGTCCTTGTCGCCGGTGTCGCGCTCTACCTGCGCAGCCGCTACCGGCAGCACATCGAGGAACTCCTCAAGCCGCCAACACCCGAAGAGGTCGCCTCACGCGAACTGAAGGATCTTCTCTCCGCGAACTTGCACGGGCAGCAGCAGTACCAGGAGTTCTACGTGAGGCTGACCGGCATCGTCCGGCGCTACATCGAAAGCACTACGGGCCTGCGTGCCCCGGAGCAGACGACAGAGGAATTTCTGCGCGACATGCGGGAGAAGAACGTCTTCCCCGCGGAGCGTTCCGCGCAGTTGGTCCGCTTCCTGGAATCGGCGGACTTGGTGAAGTACGCGGCGCAGCGCCCGGGCGAGAAGGAGATCGAGGACGCGATCGCGCGGGCGCGCGAGTTCGTCACGCCGAAAGCACTGGCTGCGCAAACCGCCGCTCAACCAGTGGCACCACGGTGAGGCGCAACCGGCTGAACGCGGTGGTTTGACGAGCGTTGGGTCGGTGGTTGTGTGTCGCGTGCCGGTTGGGGCCGTTGTTCTGGTGCCACTGGCTGAACAGCCGTACCGTTCAGCCAGTGTTCCCTGGCTTTGGAGTTTGCATGGAAGGCTTCCGTTTCTGTTCGCCGCTCTGGTTCGTCCTGGCGCCGCTGATTGCGGCGGCGCTCTGGCGTGTCTGTCACCCGCGCCGGCAGCCGACGGCGGTCTTTTCCAGCCTCGCGAGCCTGAAGGGCCTGCCGGTCACCTTCGCCCAGCGGCTGCGGCGTGTGCTGCCGTTCGTGTACGGGGCCGGACTGATCCTGCTCGTCGGCGCGCTGGCGCGCCCGCAGGCCGGGCGGTCCGAGTCGCGGATCAGCACGGAAGGCGTCGCCATTCAGATGGTGCTCGACATCTCCGGCTCGATGCGCGCGATGGATTTCGAACTCAACGGAAAACGCGATAGTCGCGTGAATGCCGTGAAGTACGTCTTCCAGCAATTCGTGGCCGGCAACAAAAGCCTTGGGCTGGTCGGACGGAAGGACGACCTGATCGGGCTCGTGGCCTTCGGCGGTTTTGCGGACAGCAAGTGTCCCCTGACGCTGGACCACGGCGCGCTCCAGGACATCGTCGCACAGCTTGACGTAGCCAAACCCATCCGCGACCGGCGCGGACGGGTCATCAACGAGCAACTGTTACAGGAAGAGAACAGCACCGCCATCGGCGATGGCCTGACGCTGGCGCTCGACCGTCTGCGCAACGTGGAGGCCAAGAGCAAGGTCGCCATTCTGCTGAGCGACGGCGACAACAACGCGGGCGTCATCGACCCTGCGGAAGCCGCCAAGATCGCCGCAAAGATGGGCGTGAAGGTCCACGCGATCGGCATCGGCCAGACCGGCTACGCGCCGGTGCCCGTGGAGGATGAGTTCGGCGAGATGCGACTAATCCGCCAGGCCTTCCGCCTCGACGAGGAAACCTTGAAAGGCATCGCCAAGGAGACCGGCGGCGAATACTTCAACGCGACGGACACCGCGGGTCTGGCGCGCGTCTACGCCGAGATCGACAAGATGGAGAAGTCGAAGGTCGAAGAGTTCCGGTACACCGAGTACACAGAACTCTACCTCTGGCCGGCCGTGCCTGGCGTGGCGCTGGTGCTGTTAGCCAGCGTACTGGGACTGACGAGGTTCAGGACGGTGCCGTAGAGAGATTTTCGATTGGCGATTGGCGATTGGCGATTGAGGGCGCATCCCAATCGGCAATCCAAAATCGCCAATCGCCGATGTGGATGGAGTTGCAATGGACTGGTCGCAACCACAACTGCTCTGGCTGATCCTGCCGCTGAGTTTCGCGTGGCTGGGATTGGCGCTCTTTGCCCGTTCGCGCCGACGGCGGGCGATCGAGGCCTTCGTGGCCGCCGGCATGCGCCCGCGGATCATGCCGGCCGATTCGCCGGTGCGCTTCTGGATCAAGACGCTGCTGTGGGAAGCCGGTCTGATCTGCGGCATTATCGCGCTGGCCGGACCACGCTTCGGCACCTACTTCGAATACGTCAAACCGCGCGGCGCGGACCTCTACGTCGCCATCGACGTTTCGCGTTCGATGCTGGCCACCGACGTCTTGCCCAGCCGCCTGGGCCGAGCCAAGGCGGACGTCGCGGACCTGCTGCAGCACTTGAATGGCGAACGCGTTGCGCTGCTGGCCTTCGCGGGAAGAGCCGCGGTCCGTTGCCCGTTGACCACCGACTATGGCTACTTCCGCAAGGAACTGAACGACCTCGACACCACCAGCGCACCGCGCGGCGGGACGGCCATCGGCGATGCGATCCGCAAGGCACTGGAAGTGCTCCCGCAGGACCCTTCACGCGATCAGGCCATCCTGCTGATCACGGATGGCGAAGACCACGAATCCCGGCCGGAGAAAGCCGCGGAAACCGCCGCTGAACGGCGCGTGGCGATCTTCACCGTGGGTCTGGGCGATGCCGCCGATGGCGCGCTCGTGCCCAAAGCCAAAGACGATGGCGCCTTCATGGAGTACAAAGGCCAGAAGGTCCGCAGCAAACTCGACAACAAGGTCCTGGAGAAGATCGCGCTGCTCACCGGCGGCGCCCACATACCCGCCGGCACGCAGCAGTACAACCTGGGTGAACTCTACGAAAACCGGCTCAAGCAGCTCCGCGCCGGCAACACCAAAGAGGAAAAACGCCAGCGCCTTTCAGAGCAGTACCAGATCTTCCTTGGCCTGTCGTTGCTGGCCTTCCTGCTTGAACTGCTCGTCAGCCCCTACTCACGCCCGGTGTCCGAGGCCGTCGCCCAGCTCTCCGCCCCCGCGCCCAGGCAGAAGGAACCAGCCACCCGCAGGAAGAGAAACCCGGCCGCCGTTTCGCTGCTTCTGTTGCTGACCTTCACGTTCTGGCCGATCGGCCGCACCTCGGCGGAAGAGCCGAAGGTTCCCGCGCCCGAGGCGAAGGACGCGCCGAAGGATGCCCCTCCCGCGAAGACCGAAAAGCCCGACGACACGCCGCCCTACGATGGCTCGCCGCGCTCGGCCGTCAACGAAGGCCTGGCCGCGTACAGAGACGACAAGTTCGACGTCGCACGCCAGCGCTTCGCCCAGGCTTCGGCACTGCTGAAGAAAGACGACCGCGAAAACCTGGACGCCGCGATCGCCGCCTTCGACCTGGCCTGCGCGCTGCACCGCAAGGACTCGCGCGAGCAGGCGCAGTCGGAGTACCTGACCGCCAGCCTGTCCCGCGACAAGGAACTCGCCGCCGCCGCACACTACAACCTCGGCTGCCTGACCGCCGAACAGGCCCGCAACGTCGCGGGCGAAGACCCGCTCAAGCTCGAACCGGCCAAACGAACTGAAGTGGTGGAGAAACTGAAGGAAGCCGCGCAGTCCTTCCGCCGCTGTCTGGACGTCGCACCGAACCACGCCGATGCCCGCCGCAACCTGGAACTGGCGCGGCAGTGGGTGAAGTACTGGTCCGACAAATGGCGCGAACTGGATCGCGAGAAGCGCCGCAAGGAAAGCCCGCTGCTGGAGTACCTTGAGTACCTCATCGCCACGGAGAAGGCGCTGCATGAAGAAGTCCGTCACTACAAGTCCACGACGCCGCTGGACGCCCTGATGGAAGCCCGCCGCCTGCAGACCGAACTCCACGAAGAGATCGAACCGTTTCAGGACCGCATGAAGGACGAACTGGCCCCGCGCCAGGAGCTGTCCACGCCCGGCATTCCCGGCACGCAGCCACCGCAGTTGAGCGAGGAAGAAAAGAAGAAGAAAGAGGAAGCCGATAAGCGGCAGGCCGAGGCGCTGAAGATGCTCCTGAACTGGGTCGCTACCGCCGGTCAGAAGATGAAGTCCGCCAGTGAATACCTGAGTACCCGCAAACCGAAATCGGCGGCCACGGATCAGAAGGCCGCGGCGGATCAGTTGGAGAGCGTCTGGGAGGCGTTGGTTCCGTTCCACCCACTGCTGGATCGCGAACTGACCGACCAGACGGCGATTTCCGGCGCCCTGGCCCCCGAGCCGCCCACTTCGCCTTCCGACGAAAAGGGTCCGCCTCAGACGACGCGACCGAAGGAGGCGGAGTCCCGGACTTTCACCGATGAGGAACTCGCGAAGCTGGCCGACCTGCAGCAGACCGCCGCCCGCCGTGCCATGCTGTTGAAGCTGAAGGCCGACCAGGAACTGAAGGAAGTGGAACGTATGCCGCCACCGCAGGCCCAGCCTGCGCAACCCGGCGGTCCGACCGTCGATCAACCCGGCCAACCGGATCCTGAGAAGCTGAAGGAAGGCTACCAGAAAGCGGTTGAACTGGCGCCCAAGGCCATGGAGAAGATGACCTCCGCCGCGGACCTGCTGCGCGAGAAACAACCGGCCAGGGCCTATCCTGACGCCGAGGAGGCTCGCAAGATCCTCGATGAGATCGCGAAGGCCTTCAAACAGGAACAGCCGCCCGATCAGGACCAGCAGAAGAAGGACCAGCAGGACCAGAAGAAGCAGGAGAAGAAGGACGAGCAGAAGCAGAACGAGGAGCAGCAAAAGGAGCAGAAGGAACAGCAGATGTCGCGCGACCGGATGGAAGCGATGTTGCGACAGGTACGCGAACGGGAGAAGCTGAAGGAACAGCGCGACAAGGAACTGAAGGCGTATCTGATGGGCTCGGACGACAAGGTGGAGAAGGACTGGTGATGGATCGAAGGACCAACGTGGCGCAATCCTCCGGATTGCAGCCCTCCGACCATGCCCTCGCTCCTTCGCGAGAGAGGGCTGACATGAGCGAACCGGCTGCGGGGAGCGGAACCCGCATTCGGCTGCTGCCCCTGGCACTGCTCTTTGCCTTCGTGGCCTTTTCGCCGAGCACCGCAGTTCGCGCTGAAGAAGAACCCGAAGTCTCCGTCAACGTCTCTTCCCAGGAACTCTATTTCGGCGAAAGCCTGACCCTTCAAGTGACCGAACAGGATGTGAAGACGCCAGTCAGGCCGGACCTGACGGTGTTGGAAGCGGATTTCACCATGCAGGCGGCGGGCGACCAGACGATGAACCAGTCCTCCGTCATGATCATCAACGGCCAACGCATCGACCGCAGTTTCTACGGACATGTCTTCCGGTACCGGCTGACCCCAAAACGTGCCGGCCCATTGACCATCCCCACCATCACGGTGGAGATCGGCGGAAAGAGTTACTCGACGCAACCCGTCCCGCTGAACGTCATCGCGCCCGAAAAGCAGGACCTGGTGCTGACGGAGATCACGGTCAAACCCGAGCGCGTCTTCCCGACGCAGTCCTTTGAAGTGACGCTGCGGATCCTCGTCAAGCCGCTGCCCGACCAGCCGCAGCGCGATCCATTGACGCCGCTCCGCCGTCAGCCACCGCGCATTTCAATCAACTGGGTGGATCCGTTACCGGATGGCCTGACGGCCACATCAGTAAACGAATGGCTGGGCCCGTTGCAGTCACGGCAGGAGAATGGTTTCACCATCAACGAGATCGCGGGCAACAATGTCTTTGCCTTCTTCGAACGCTCCCTGGCCATCTTCGACCTCGCCGCCGGGCGGGAAAAACGCAACGTCGAGGGGGGGCCGGACGTCGACTACTTCGTCTATGAACTAAAGCGGACCTTCGTCGCGCAAAAGGAAGGCACCTACCCCTTCGGTCCGGCCAACATGAAGGGAACCTTCGTCAGCGGAATGCGTGGACGCGAATACTCGGGCCGTCAAATCTACACCATCGCCGAAGCGAAGACCGTCGAGGTCAAAGCCATACCGTCGCCGCGGCCGGCCACCTTCTGCGGCGGCGTCGGAGGCTACGTTATCGCAGCTCAGGCCACCCCGACAACACTGCGCGTTGGCGACCCGCTGGCCCTGACGCTGGCCTTCACTCGTTCTTCGGGCGCCGGTTCGCTCGAACTGGTCTCCGCACCGAACCTGCGCAGCGTCGAAGCGCTAGCAGCCGATTTCGACATCGCCGACGAGACGCCCACCGGCGAAGTCAAGGGCGACACCAAGAGGTTCGTCTACACGGTCCGTCCGAAGAAAACCGACGTCAGCATCCCCGCTCTGCCGGTGACCCTTTTCGATCCGTCCACCGAGCAGTTCACCCAGGTGCAGACGGTGCCGATCCCGTTGAGGGTGACCGACGCCAGCAGGCTCAAGGCCGGCGATCTGGTCGTTTCGACGACCACACCCGACGTCGGCAAAGGAGTCGAACTGCGTTCGCGTTCCGAAGGGATCTTCCAGAACGTGACCGCGGTCGCCGAGATCGGCAACCAGCACGTCTCGCCGCGCCTGTATCTCTTCACGGCGGCACTGGTTCTGTTTGGTTACGGTCTGCTGTGGGCCGGCGTGCTGGTCTGGCGCCGCGTCAGCAGCGACCCGGCCTGGCAGCGGCGGCAGGCGGCACGCGGAAACGCCGAGCGCGGCCTGAAAGAGGCGCACGGTCTTCTGTCCGCCGGTAAGAACGAAGAGGCCCTGCGCGCCTTGCGCGGCGCGTTGACCGGTCTGGTCGCCGATATGCTGAACCTGCCGGCCGCGGGTCTGACTGTACATGAGGCCGCGGAAGCCGTGCGCACGTCCGGCATTTCCGATGCCTCCTGTTTAGAGATTAACCGTGTGCTTGAAGCACTCGACGCGCTGGAATACGGCGCCAAGTCCACCGGCGAGCTGGGCGGCGCACTGGATTCCACGGCGAAGCTGTTGCCCATACTGCACAAGGAGCTATCGGAACGGAAATGATGCGACATGTGACCGATTCTGGTGCCATGGACAGCGCGGTCCTATGCGCTGTCCGTGCGGGGCTTCATGTGCGTCAATCCACGTGGCTGCAGGGCGTAGTCCTCATCGTCGTGGTCTTCCTGCCCGTGTTGCTGGCCGGTCGGTGCGGCGCAGCGGACGGCGGGACCGACCGCGAACGGACCTTCGTGCGCGGCTTGGAGCTCTTCGACCAGGCGCGCACACCGGATGAATATCGCCAGGCGGCGGCGCTTTGGGAATCGATGCTGGGCGCCGATTACCGGAACGGCGCAGTATTCTTCAACATCGGCAATGCCTACATGCGCGCTGGCGACTACGGCCGCGCCATCGCGGCGTATCGCAAGGCGCAGCGCTTCCGCCCGCGCGACCCGTACCTCGACGCCAACCTGAAACAGGCGATCGCCACCGCGCCCGGACGGCTGCCCGACCCGCCCGCGCCGTGGTGGAGCCACGTTTTCTTCTGGAGCGGATGGCTTTCCTATCCCGGCAAGTTTCAGTTGGCCTTTGCGACACTGGGTTTTGCGATCATCCTGGCGTCCGTGGCGCTTCTCGCAAAGGCAAAGCGTGTGTACGGGGGAAGCGCGGGTCTGTTGGCGGCCTCGGCGCTGCTCTGGATCGATGCCGGCATCGCCTATGTGGACGTTGAACTCACGCGACACGCCGTCGTCGTCAAAGAGACCTCCGCGCGCAAAGGTACCGATGAGAAGTACGAACCGGCTTTCGACAAATCGCTCAAGGAGGGCGCCGAGTTCACCGTTATCGACGCGAGCGGCGGATGGGTTCTTGGCCACTTCGAAGGCATCGGCGACGGCTGGCTGAAGAAGGATGCCGTCGTGGAATAGCAAGAACCTGAATGCGTACCGGTTACGCCTACCCCGACATCCCCCACTTGCCAGCAGGCCTGCCTTCCTGGATAAGAATGGCCCGTGTCTGATGCAACGAATATAGCCACCGGCCATGCGCCGCGCACCGTTTTCGCGCAGAGGGCGTTCCTGTGCCTCTTCTTCGGCTCTCTGGCCGGAACGCTGGGCGACCGCCTCTATCAGGTGGCCTACATCGCGGCGGTCCAGAAGGTCTTTCCCGATGCGAGCAGCCAGATCGCGCTGATCACCCTGGCGGGCGTGGTTCCACAGTTCTTTCTCTATCCCGTCATTGGCTCGCTGGTGGACAACGTTGACCGGCGCCGACTGATGTGGTTCATCTTCGCAATCAAGGCGCCGGTGGTATTACTCTTCATCTACCAGCTATCCAACTATCAGTCGCCCGAGTTCGAGACCTACTGGTATATCCTGCTGGTGTTGGTTTTTATCCTGAGTGTGATCACGGTACCGTTCGGTCCGGCGCGCGCGTCGGCGATACCGAATGTAGTGGGTGAGAGCCAACAGGGGATTTCGGCCAGTCTGATCGCGACGACGGGTCTGGTAAGCATTCTGGGCGGATCGACGTTGGGCGGCAAACTGGCCACGCTTGAGCAGATTGGTCCGGCCGGAATCATACCCATCGCCGTGGCGCTCTTCCTGATCGCAGTTGTCTGCTTCCGTGCCCTTCCGGCGGCCGTTTCCCTTCGGAACACGCAGAAGACGGAGACGCCGTCAGCAGGAAAGGCAACGGTGGGCGTGCTGCTGCGGGACACCCTGGAAGGCATGAAGTACTGCCTCCGGCACCGGGCCGTGCTGGCGCTGATCATCTTCGAAGCAGCCTTCTGGATCTGTGCCGTGTCGTACTATCTGCTTCACGAATGGCACGCCGCCACGAAGTTGCACCTGCTGGACAACGCCAAGATCATGCATTTCAGTCTGGGATTGGGGTGTGCCGGCGTGGGGCTCTTCGTCGGCGCGCTGACGGTGGGCAAGTTCTGCCGTCACCTCAGCCCGCTGCTGACCTATATGCCGTCTTTCCTGCTCATCGGTGGATCAATGAAGGCGATCCTCACCACCTCGGGGACTCCCGTCGTCGGTCTGGAGGGTGCGGAACTGACACGGATTGTTCTGGCGAATGTGGCGTTGGCGCACAGCCTGCTCCCATGGCTTTTCCTGCTGGGCCTCGGCGGCGGACTGATGCTGGGGCGCATCGACGCCGACATGCTGGCCATCGTCGAGGAGCGCATTCGTGGCCGCGTCTTTGCGCTGAAGGGATTCTTCTTCACAGCTGCGTTGATGGGACCGCTGGTTCTCTTCGCCTTCGATCAGGGCGATCCTATTCGGGAATCGGTTTCGGTCCTGCTGCCCACGGTGCTGCTGATTGCGGCCATCGTAGCCTTCATCCTCTCATGGCTCGTCGACTGCGCCATCTTTTCACGGCGTTCTGGATTGGAGCCACCGGGGTTCACCGAGCGGATAGCCTACCGATTCGGACGAACGGGTTCCTGGCTGATCTCGAAGCTTTACTTCCGCTATTCCGTGGTGGGCGCGGAGAAGGTCCCAAAGACCGGTGCCGTGTTGCTGGCCGCCAACCACGCCAGCTTTTTCGATCCCTTTTGGCTCGGATGCTGCACGAACAGGATCGTGCGCTACATCATGCACTCGTCCTATTACCGCGGGATCGGACACCCGTTCTACCGGGCGCTGGCGACGATCCCGGTGGATACCAACGGAACGCTGGGCGCGCTGCGCGCCGGAAAACAGGTTCTCGAACAGGGTGGCGTGGTGGGCATGTTCCCCGAAGGGCACGTCTCGGACGACGGACAGTTGCAGGAACCCAAGAGCGGCGCGCTCTTCCTGGCTCAACGCGGCGGAGCAACCGTCATCCCCGTGGCCATAAAAGGCAACTCGGCCGCCTTCCCCCGCTGGTGCAAGATCCCCCGACCTCGCAAGATCACCGTCATCATCACGGAACCCTTCACGATCCCCGAGGACGCTTCCCGCGAAGAGGTCGCCGCGGCCACCGACCGCGTGATGGAACAGATCGCCAAGGCGTTGGAGCTGGCGCCCCCGCCCAAGACGAAAACCGAGCGCAAGCGGGAGCGGGATCCGGGGTCGTAGCCCGGATGATTCACCAGGGAGTAGGCGAAGGCACGAAGTTGGGAACGAAGGTGATGCACGAAGTTCGACTTCCGGTCCCGCAGATCACTTGACGCAGAACCGCGGTGGCGCACTTCCGCTTCCATAGCGAAAACGGCCCTTTCCCCAGCGTCCTCGTGGAAGAGGGTCCGGGCCAGTAGCCGGTTCGACGAACCCGGTCACGCGCCCATCATCGCATGGACTTCCTTATCGATCTGCTCGCCCAGTGCGACCGCCTGATCGGGATTCAGGTGCACCTTCATGCAGATACGCGCTTCCAGCAACGCATGGTAGACCTTGGGCGGCACCTGGGTGGGTACGGTCATCAATGTCGCCCAGAGATCGGCCGCCTGGAAGAGCATGGCCGGACGGTCGGTCTGTGAACCCCTGTGGTGCTCACCAACCATCGTCTGGAGAATCAGGGGCAGGTTCCAGAACTCGCAGAGCGCAGCGCCGATTTCGGCATGGTCGTTGCCCCAGCGCTTCTTCTCGTCGCCCATCACAATAATCTGCTCTTCTCTAAGCAGCGTAGGCAGGTGCAGACAGAACTTGACGTAGGCGGGATCCACCTGCGCCAGCACCATACGACCGATGTCGTGCAGGATACCGGCCGTGAAGTAGTGTTCCTCGAATTTCGGGTTGATGTCACGGCACACTCTCCGCAGGATGAGGCCGGTACGGAGCGAATGCCCATACAGCCATCCGGAAAAGACGCTCATTTGGGGTACATTCAGAAACTCCTTGGACTTCAGCCCGATCGCGATCTTCATGACTTCGGCATAGCCCAGCCGCAAGATGGCGTTCTCAACCGTGGCAATCTGACGGCTGGCGCCATAGAGGGCCGAATTGGCCACCTTCAGTAGCGCGGCCGTCAGGGCGGTGTCCATCTTGAGCAACTTGGTGAGTTCGCTCGACTGCGTCTCGGAATCCCGAATGAGCTCCGCGAGCCGCGCAATCACGGCCGGGCAAGGGGGCAAGCGAAGTCCGCGATCGAGAAACCGTTCCAGGATCGGGGGTATTTCGTGAATCTCGG
>CAYSBP010000011.1:11970-29342 GCA_964429255.1 uncultured Planctomycetia bacterium | reverse complement strand
CAACAGACAAGGCGAAGTCATGAGAGCTAAGTCGAACCCGGTAAAATCGTTCCAAGGAGAGCCCATCCGACCCAACCCGAACCCCGTGAAATCATTCCACAGCGACTGCATGCTGGTGCTGCTGCTTCTGGCCGTGTCCAACGCGACCGCGGCGGAGGCAAAAGCCGCCGCTGCCGCTCCCGCCGACGTAGCCGCGAGCGTCCTCAAGCTCACCGGCGTCGAGACGCGTATCGGGTGGCTGCGCAACAAGCAATGGGAGACCGACAAGCCCTCTGTCGACGGCGGCGTTGGCTTTTTGATCATGGCTTTCGATACGGACCCGCCTTCTCACTCAAGTCCGGCGTGGCTATCGCCAGCGCCGCCCTTGACGGCATCGGCCAGAGCCTGAACCTCACGCTTGCCGGCAAGCTGCCGGAGGCCGACACGCTACGGGTGAAGAATAGCCTCCTTTCATGGCCGACATTGGCATCTTGGACCGGGCGGTCTCGTTGCGGTCGGGTTCCGGCTCTTCAGCTTCGGGTGATCTGAAGCCCGATGTCGGAGATGCTAAAGTCGACAAAGCGCACGGCCGCGTTGGGCGGGGCGGCCTCAAGGCGCTGACGGATGCGCAACGCGCCCTCTGGATCGTTGGCTATCATAAAAAGGTAGCCGCCGCCACCGGCTCCGAGCAGCTTGGCGGCCGACAGGTCGCTTCCCGCAGTATCCAGGATCTGTCGCACCGCGGGCGGCTGCGTGCCGGGGTCGAGTTCGAGGTTGAGCTGCCAGCTTCGGCGGATGGCCTCGGCGAAAGCCCCGAAGTCGTCGCGTTGAATCGCATCGTAACACCGGCCGGCGTTGCGGGTGATGTGGTGGATGGTTTCCAGCCGCGCCGCCGAATTCAGGAAGATGTCGCGGACAATCTCGCCCAGGATGTCGTTCGCGACGCGCTTGAGGCCCGTATAGTAGAGCAGCATGCAGGCCTTCCGGGCGCCGCGGAAGAAACGGTCCGGCAACCAGCGGCACACGAAGTGCTGCTCCAGGCCGGGCGACGTCTCGATCTGCTTGACGCCTGGAAAGACGCCACCGGCCTGATCCTGCCATCCGCCGCCGCTGGTCAACATCTGTTCCAGAGCCATGGTGCGCCGGAGGATCTCGATCCGGTCCCAGTCCAGCCGGGCGAAGTCGGCGAGCACGCCCAGGATGGTCGCGGCCAGGATGCTGCTGGTTCCGAGGCCGGAGCCTTTCGGAACGGCGGCCAGCATGGAGATTTCGACCCCGCCACCCAGGCTCGAAAGCTGTTTCTCGAGGGTCGGGAAGGCGGCGCCGTTGAAATCGGGATGGAAGCCCGCCAGGGCAAAGGCTGCGCGGGCGACCGCAAACCCGTCGCCGAGCCGGTCGTAGGCCCGGACGTCCTCGTAGCTTCTCAGCCGCTCGGCCAATCCCAGATCGATCGAGCGGATCGAGAGTTCGAGCGCGCTGGTGCGGCGCGCGAAGACCTGGATCGGCGGCTGCCCGTTCAGTTCGACGGCGATGTTGAGGACACTTCCGCCGAATTCCATGCAGTAGGGCGGCGTGTCGGACCAGCCGCCGGCGAAGTCGAGACGCAGGGGGCTGCGGCCCCAGACGATCTGGTCGGCCTGTACGCTGCAGGCGGGAAGGATCGGGCGTCGCCGGCAGGGTTCGACGATGAGTTCGTGCAGGACGTGGAAGGCCTCACGCTCGCTCTCCCGCCAGCCCGCGTCCTGGCGGTGGCGGCGGACGGCGGCGCGGAACATATGACTGTGCAGCGCGATCAACGGGTCGCCCAGCTTGGAGACCTGCGTGGACGGCGGCAGTTCATGGGGGCTTCGGGCGTAGCATTCGGCCGTGGCCTCGAGGTCCAGTTTGTAGAAGACGCTGTGCTCGGCGTTCTTAGCCATCGCCGGCAGCGCGCTCAGGCGCAGCAGATCGCGCTGGCGATAGAGCCGGCACAGGTCCGCCTCGTGCGCCAGCTGACGGGCGGATACGCGCGGCGCGCTCAACCAGAGGTGCCTCCAGGTGTCGGAGGTCGCCGGTGCGGCGGCGAAAAGCCACTTCAGGAAACCGGGATCGATCGTTTCCGCCAACGGGAAAAGCGGGGCCAACTGAAGGTCGGTGGCCGGATTGATTCCGGCCTCCTCCAGCGAGAGCCCGCGCTGTTCGAGCCACCTTTCGAAAGGGCGGTTCAGCCAGCAGGTCGAGGCACAGCCCACGGCGCCGCGGAAGGCATCGTCATAGTCATAGACGCGGACGGCGGTCTTTCCCCGGAAAGGGACGAAATCGAGGCAGACGCCGTCTTCCAGTTCGAGCGACCAATCGTTCTCGGGCACGCCGGTCAGGATATTTCGCGTGGCGATCCGCCACGAGGCGGGGATGTGGCTGTTTTCGACCCAGAGCGAGTCGTTCTCCTCGCGTCGCAGAGGGGCCTTGAAGATGGCGTTCTGTACGAACTGCCGTGGCTGCGCCAGGGTCGGGACGGATCCGAGCCGGGTCTGATCGATCTCGAGATTTTGAAGCTCGTAGACCGACTGGAGCATGTCGCGGCAGGCGCCGAAATGATAAAAGCCAGTCTCCGCCAGCGGCACCACCGCCACGCGCAGCGCGCCGATCTCTGGATCGGGTTCCGACGGGCGGGCGCCGAGATGGAGCGCCCATTTCCCGTACAGATCGTAGGTCTCGGGAACGCCCCGGCCGAAGGCCTGCCGCCGGGCGTCCCATCCCGATTTGCGCATCAACCCGTCGATGGCCCGTTCGCTAAGCAGCCAGATGCCGACATCGACCAGAAACGTGTGATCGCGAGACCACTCGCGGATGGTGTCGGGCGAGGGTTTCTGCAGAAAGGTGACGAGCCGGCGCGGATCGTAACGGTCGCAGAAAAGGACGCCGAAGCGATGCGCCTCCTCCGGCTTGACCCAGAGGCCGAAAAGGACCACGTCAGCATCAGGAACCGGCGGCAGCGCGTCCCCGGCAGTCCGAATCAGGACGTCGCCGCTGGCGATCATCACGCGGGCCGCGGAAGGCGCCGCCCGCGCCAGTTTCCGGAGGGTCGGCACGATCAGGTCGAGGAGCGTCTGGTCGAGCCGCTGTCCGTGCGCCCAGCGAAACACCGGGACCGGAATAAAGAGTTTCCCGGACGCGGCGTAGGGCGGCAGGCGACGGCTTTCGCCACCACAGTGAACGATCAGCTTTCCGGACGCGCGCAACCATTCGGCGAAAGAGGCTTCGCCCGAGGCGCGCCAAGCCTGTTCCAGGACGTAGGCGGTGGCGCCGCCGGACCCGAGTTGCCGGTCGGGCGGGTCGAACGTGGCAAAGGCGCCCGCCGCCACTGCGGGTTCACAAACGGCCAGATGACCGCATATGTTGGGCGGCAGCGAAAGAAGAAGGTCCCATCGGTCATTCATGTCCATTTTGGCATCCTCGAACGCGTTCCAAAAAACCGCCCGGCCGACCGCTGAATAACCCCACCTCCGACGCTCCACGCAGAGTGGAGCGAGCGGAGAGGGCCGACAACGCCCCCTCCTTCAACGGACTTTCGGTGAAGCCAACGTACCGTCACCGCAAGGGAATTGTCAACGTAAAACGACAGGGACGTCGGAATGCCGTTCGACGCCGGAGCACCCCTTCCACCCTTCTACCCCCTTGAATTTCCCCTCCAGCCCGCTACGCTAGCCTCATGGGGAAAAGGAATTCCCTATCATTCCATCTGATGTCTGGTTTCGGTTCGAACTGAGACTGGCGAAAACGAGGATGGCGCAGCATGGTGCGGTGCAGTGGGCTCGTCCTCATCTCAATGGTGGTCGTTACGCTGGGGAACGCGGCGGAGGCTGTTCCCGTGACGGGGACTGGGAAACCGGATGCGCCCAAGGTTGAAGCCAAGGCGGCGCATCGCGCGCCTTTCCATTTGCTGGTCGATTATCTTTCGCCGGCCTTGTACGAAGGTGAGCTGTTCACGGCCTGCCTGCGCGTGGAGAACACCACGGGGCAGGAGGTGGACGTGGACGTGCTCGCGGAGGTCTTGGGTGCGGGCGAGAAGGTGTTGAAGACGGAGCACCGTCCACTCAACATAACCGCGGGCGGCCAGGCGTCCTGCCGTTTCGACGTGGGTCTGGCGGAGGTCCGGTCGGTTCGGTTTTCGTGTCACGCGCCGTGGGGCGTACTGAGGGGGCCGTGCGTGGTGGCGGTTCGTTCGAACGAGGCGTGGCCTGCGGTGAAGGTGGTGGACGGCCTGCTGGCGGAAGCGGAATCCGGCCGTGTGCTGTTGCCGGTGGTGGCGCGCTCTGAGCGGAAGGAAGTGCACCGTTTTGCTCCGCTCGGTGGGCTTTTATCGGGCGCGCGCACCGCCAGGGAAGAGCCACGCAGTGCGTTCATCTTTGTGCCCGGCGAATGGACGGACGTGGGTTTGGTGGATTTTTCAGGCGAGTTGATTCCGGAGAAGGTGGTTGAAGGGAAGACCTGGGCGAAGCTGGGACCGTACCCGTTGCAGGGCGTGGCGCCGGTGTTGCTGGCGGTCGGGGCGTGTGCGCGGTTGTTGCCGGAACCGGTGCCCGAGCGGGTGATCGTGGTCTTGCCGGCCGGGGATCTGGATGCTGCGACGGACCCGCGGTTGTTCCGGATTGCGGTGGAGGTGCTGGTCGCGCGATTGGAATTGGCGGGGGTGGAGGACGTGGTGATTTCCTGTCCGCTGCTTTATGGTGTATCGGTCGAGCAGGTGGAATTGTTGGCGCGTGCGGCCAAGGAGGCGCTCGTCGGCCGGTCGGCGCGTCTTCTTGACCGGCGCGGGCTGATGGACGAATCGCTTTGGCGGCTTGACGCGAAGACACCGGGCGTGTACGGGCGACAGCCCAACGCGGCCGGCCGGAAAATGATCAGGCAGGCGCTGACCGATCTGATACCATGAGATCGGTCTTCCAGGATGTACGGATCTGTGGGTGGCCGTTTTCGAGGCCATAGGGAAACATGTTGCCGCCAGTCCTGCATAGCTACCTGTTGTGGCGTTCCTCGGTGGAGCCGGACGCGAAGCAGTTGACGAAATGGCGGTACACGGCTGCGGCTTCGCTTATTCCGGCCATCATGGTTGGTGTGGTCGTCTTCGGCTGGTATGCCGGGTTGCTGGTGGTTCTCTCGCTGTCATCCGCGCTGGTGACCGATCTGCTCTGTTGGCGTTATCTGGCCCGCGGTGCGGGCCATCCGGTCGACGCCTATTGGCCGATCACCGGTCTGTTGGTGGCCATGATGCTGCCGCCCTGCGCGCCGTGGTGGGTGCCGGTGCTGGGGGCCGGGGTGGCGATGGCGCTGGGGCGGTACTACCTTTCGGTGGACGGCATGCCGTTGCTTCAGCCGGCGGCGGTGGGGTTGCTGTTAATGAATGTGCTGTTCGCCGGCGCGATGCACCCTTCGGTGGAAGTGGGCGGTCAGCGGGTCAGCGCGTGGCCGACGCTGGCGTGGCCGTTCGGTTTCCCGACTACCGAGGAGTCCGATTCCCGAACGGAGCCGCAGGCACGCGAAGACGTTGGTCGATCGATGGTTCAGCAGTTCCTGCGGCTCGATGTGCGTCGCGCCGTCGATCGGCAGCGTTATCTGGACGATCTTTTTGCCCATCGCCAGCCGATGTACGATGCGGAGAACGGTGTTCGGGCCGATGCGGTCTTCGGTCCTCGCCCGCTGGATTTGGCGCGCGAGCATCCCCGGACCAGTCTTGTCGGATTGTCGAGGAGTGCGGACCGCTACGAATGGCTGGACATGCTGCTCTACGTTCCAGGAACGATTGGCGGGAGTAGCGGTCTGGCGCTGCTCTTTGGGTTGTGCCTGCTGGTCTTTGCCCGTGCGGTGTCCATGTTGACACCGCTGTTGGCTCTGTTTGTGCTCTTTGCCGGGCTGACGATCACGAGCAATGCGAACGTGGCCGTGCACCTATTGAGCGGTCCGACGCTGCTGGGGTTCTTCTATCTGGCGGCCGATCCTACATGCGCTCCGCGTTCGCGACGCGGGCGGGCGCTCTCGGGTATCTTCACGGGAATGCTGGAATGGGTCTTGCGCCTGGTCATGGTGGAAGCAGCCGTTTTTACGGCGGTGGCTGCGCAGGCCTTCTCGTTCGTCCTCGATCAGTACGTGGCGCCGCCCAGAGAAGAACCTCAGGCGTCCCATGCACGGATGAGCATCACGTCCCTGGGACGGCTGTGAATGGATGTGGAGCATGAAGGGCCGCGTCCGGTTCTGGAGACTGCTTAGCGCATAATCGCGGAAGCATACGTCTTCCTCCGTAGCGGAAAACGCCCATTTCCTCCGTCTCTCCGTGACCGCGTGGTGATCCATTCGGGATAACCGGCGTTAGTCAGGCTTGAGCTCTTCTGCGGCGAAGTTGGCTTTGAGTTGGTCGGCCGTGGCCCGTAGGTCGGCGATCGACTTCTCGGCGTCTGCCAGTTCCGCCTGGAGCGTTTCGATCTGGTCCTCCAGACCCGTCTTCCCGGCCGAGAACTTCTCGATCGCGTTCTGTGCGCGTTTTTGAGCGGTGTCCGCGGCACGGCATCCTCTCTGGATCTCCTTGAGCTGCGCCTCGACGTTCCGAAGGTTCTTGGAGGCCGCCACCTTCCGTTTCTTGGCATTCGTTTCAGCGTCGGCAATCCGCGCCTGGGCCTCCTTGGTGTTGGCCGCCTGGCCTTGGTTACGCAGGTCGTTCAGCTGGTCCCGCGCACGTTCGATGGCCCGGTCCGCGGCGGCAATGGCAGCGCCCAACTGCTCCTGTTGTTCTTTCAGCGGCTTCATCTCCTTCTCAGCCTTCTCCAGCGCCTCGCCGGACTGCGCGATCGCCTGCTCCTGCTGCCTGATCGATGCGGCCTGTTTGTCTCGTGCGGCCACGAGGTTGTCGATCCTCGTCTGGATCTGCGCCAGCTTCCGTTCGCCGAGCAGGCGCGTCTTGTCCAGTTCTGACAGTTGCCGCTCCAGTTCCTTCTGCTTCTGATTCTCCTTCTGGTCGGCCAGGCGTTTCTTCTCCAGTTCCATCTTTTCGGCCTCCGCGCGTTGCTTCTCCTGCTGCGCGCGCAAGGCGGCGCCGAGCTCGGCGCGGGCGCGTTCCCTGGCGGATTCCTCGTCCTCCAACCGCTTCTGTTCCCGTTCGGCGGCCGCGAGGCGCTTGGCCTCCTCGGCCTTCTTCAGGTCTTCCGCGCGCTTGGCCTGCGCTTCCGCCTCCTGCCTGCGCAGGCGTTCAGCCTCTTCGGCCAGCCGCTGGTCCTGCGCCTGGGCCAGCGTCTCCCTGCGCGCTCCGTCGCGCCACTCGTAGATGCCGGCGGCCCCCACGGTTTCTGCCAGTGCGAGGAGGCCTAGCCAAAGGCCGACGGTCCCCAGCCGGTGGGTTCGGGTTCGGATGCCAAGGGCTACAGAAACGATGGCGAACGGTGCGACGACTGCCGTGGGCAGCCAGTTGCGACCCTTGGGGAGCCCGCGGATCTCGTCGCTGCTTTTGGCCTCCGCGGCGGTCTCGTTCCAGCCCTTCCACAGGTTGCCGTTCCAGCTGACGGCATACGGAATGGCGCAGAGCATCATGATTCCGCCCAGAACGAAGGAGACGATTGCCGGCGTCGGCGGAAAGTGGGAGATCGATGCTTCTGCTTCCCGAAACATCTCGACGGGCCGACGCGCGATCTCGTCGAGCGATTGCTCCGCCGATCGCAGCTCGTTGGTGAGGCGTTCCTTGGAATTCGGATCGAATGGGGGATCGGCAGAAGGACTTGGATCGTCGGCCACGAAACCCTCCTTCTCCCCCCCCCATAATGCATGCGAATCGTTGAGTGGGTGCTATTGTACGCGATCCGAACGGAAGCTGTCAACCCTTGGCGAGAGGGCCCGGGCTGTGTCTACCAGCGGCACCATGAGAACACGATTTGCCGCAATGAAAAGGACTGGCCAGGTGATCGGATTGCGCGTCTAATGTTGAGATCAGCGACCATGGGAGTGGTGTCGAGTATGCACAGATGGATGGCGTGTTGGGTGCATCAGATGGTTTGGGGCGCAGGGCTCTGCCTTCTGCTCGGCTGCAGCAGTCCGTCGTCGAAACCAGTGGAGCCCGGCAGGGCCGATGGCCCATCGAGCGTTGCATCGCGCAAGGCACCCGATCCGGATGAGAAGTTCCAGGTGGGGACTGCGACAGCGGTGGTCCCAGCCAGCGACCGAAAGGTGGTGGCCGCGTTCATTACGCGATCCGGCGGTGTCCCCTATCGTTCAGCGCGCATCTTTGAGGCTCAGACACTTCCCTTTTCGAAGGTGCCGGGATCAGGGGATGTGGCGGCCCGGTTGGCTCTTCTGGGGCAGCCCACGCTGGATCAGGTGGTTTGCATAGACCGTCTATCGGAAGCGCTGGTGGACAGTTTGGGCCAGAAGATCCATACGATTGGCAGCTATCGGGCGTATCTTGAGCCGATTTACGGACAGACGGTGGCCTTCGACCTGGCGACCAGTTCGGGGGGCGTGCCGCAGCGCATGGTCGGTCACCTGACCAAGAACGGGTGTCACCTCGTGCTCTATCGAGGAGGACGGCTGGAGGAAGAGAAGGACATCGAGTTTGCACCGAGCGTCGAGATCTTCCCCGTGGATGTGGAGTTCGTGCATTACTTCTTCGAGCGCAACAAGGATCGCGAGGAGATGGTCCGGACGCTCTTTGTCCCGGAGATCGCGGGGTTTGCCGAGGTATCCGCCACGCGGGAGGGGACGGAGACGATCGCTTCAGGCGGGCGGAACTACGAGTGCGCCAAGTACCTGCTCCGCACGGGCTCCAGCAAGGCGCGGGAGGGCATCACGACCCAGCAGTATGTCTGGTTCGACAAGCAGCAGGGGATGCTCATCCGACGGGCGGACGTGAAGAGCCATTCGGGTTACGAGACGGTCGTCGAGCGTGTCGAACCCGAGCAACTGACGACGTTGACCGCCTTGGTGGTGCGATCGCCGCAGATCGTGGCGCGGCGTCCTTTCCCGTATCCGCTCGATCGCGAACTGCTCTACCAGGTGCGGATGGGCGATCAGCGACTGGGCGAGATTCGCGTGTCATTCGCGCGGCAGCCGGCGGATGCGAAGGGCCCGGAGGGCTGGCGGTCAAGGGCTCTGGTGAACCTGAACATGAAGAATGAACAGGAAACAAACGCTCGTCAGGAGGAAGCGGTGACTCGCTTTGACGCGGGTTTCTATCCCATCGACTACCTTGCCATCGGCCAGGAGACGGCGGGGGGTCGCGCCGAGTACACCCTCCACGCACGTTTTTCGGATGGGACCGTTGGCCTGCGCGTACGCAGGGAGTCGGGACCTCGAGACCTGAAGAAGCCGGCGGCGGAGACGACACGGGCGGGCGTGGGGGTGGATTGGGACGAACCGCTCCGGCGCATTTCGATCACGGGAGACGATCGGGACCATGACGAGATCCAGTGGAAGGTGCAGAACGTGCGGTATGAGCGCCCCCTTTCGGCGAACGTCTTCGCCTTCGACTATCATCGCGTCGAGCACATGGCCGTGGTGCTGTACCGCTTGCCTTTGCCTGTCAAAGAAGCCCGGGGGAAGGACGCTGAGGCCGGTCAGAACCTGGCGTTCTACGCGGTTCGGCAGAACCTCTCGACGCTGGTACCCTTTGTGGTCAGCCGCGAGCCTCGGGCCACAGAAGCGGATTCACAAGCACCGGACATCTTTCTGGTGAAGGTGGGCGGGCAGCTCATGTCCGGCCGGGCGATCATGGATTCAAACGGAAGGCTTCTGCAGTGGACGACACGCTGTGGAACTCAAGAGATCGTCTACTCGCTGGACGATCCGATCATGCACGAGCGCGAGCGGCATCTGGACCGCACACCGGCTCAGGACGGACCGATCCTGATCCGTCCTCCGTGGTACTGAGACGGCCAGGCGGCCGCATTCTTCTTTCCTTGCGTCCGTTCCGGTAGTATTCTGGTGGTTCGTCACAGTTGAACTGGGAGGTGGGCTGGGATGGATTTTGAACGTAATTGAGGCGCGGAACAAGAGGCGTATCAGGCAGATACGTCGGTGTGGAGCGACGAAGAGCACGTTCAAATGCACCCCAGCAGACCCCCACGTTCAAGTGTGACGGACCACGCGGTGGATCACTGGAGACCTTGGGCGCTGTGACAGTGAAGATTCTCGGTTCACCTCCTTTGGCGCGAAAGCCGGACGGCTCGCTGCTGAACACCGTCGGCACGGCCTTCCCGGACGATGGTGCGATCATTTCCGGCCGCGGCATCCACGCGGTGCTCAAACTGGACTACCTGGAACTGGTGAGCAAGGATCGCCAGGCCCAGGGCCTGCCACCGCTGACCCGGGAGGAGCAGAACGCGCGTTTGGAGCGTGCGGTCGACCTGGTGATCCGCGAGGACAGCGTCTTCATCCGTCCGGAACCCGGGCAGATGGACCTGGCGTTCGCGACCGACGAGTTGCTGCAGCAACTCCCCGTACCCAAGATGCGCATTCGTTTCCTGGGTGTGATGGAACCGGCCGTCCGGCTGGCGATCAAGCATCGCGGGGAACTGTGGCGCATCAATCCCTTGCCCTGCACGGCGGACGAGATGCGTCGGATGATTCGGAATGCCCGGTGCACGCTGGATTCAAACGCCAGCTACTACTACAGCATGGAGACCGGCACGCGGTGGATAACGTGCCAGGAGTTCGACCACTTGACCGATCTCGCCCCGGCGCAGTTGGGCCTGGCCTTGCGCGAGATCCGGTACCACGCCAACCGGCGCAACAGACTTGACCATCCGGAGATTGCACTCTTCAAGGCCGGCGAACGGTTGAACCCTGTCTTGCTTAAGAACCTGGACCTGGAAGGCATCGAGAACTCACCGGGCCGGTTGCGCTCTGTCTACGAGGAGTTGCGGAACCGTTTCCACGAAGCGGTTGCCGTCGAGTTTCACCGGGACGACCCGAGCGACCATCAGTGGCGCATCGCCATGGTGCAGGAGCTCCTGGGCTATGGCCCGGAGAAGGCCACTGAAGAGATCCTGATGGGTCTGGGGTCCGAGTTCCACCTGCGCGTCCAGTGGCTGCCTGGAGCGCGACTGGAAAATGGCGAGTTGATTTACGATTCGGTGTTCGAGGAGGCCGGTTCCGATCCGCAGGCGTCTTCCATCTGCGACGAGAAGGTTCGGAGCATCGTGTTCAACCTGCTGCGGCAGCATGAACACAATCTCCATTTCCTGAACATCGCCCGAGTCCCTGAATCGCTCTCGAAGCGCGAGGAGGATTGGCAGCAGGGGGGCCGACAGCAGAACGCCGGACCAATGGTCCGGAGCCGCCGCGAGGTTTATGTCGCCGAACTCCAGGAAGCGGGAGCCCCGTACGAACATGTGTATCTGATCCGCATGCAGAAATGGGATGTCCGCGAACACCTTATGGAAGGGAACAACCTTCTGGACTCCATGCTGATGTCGCAGGATTACACCGAATACTGTCTGGACCGGCACCTCGGTTGTCGCCAGCTGGGCATGCCGCTGATGCCGGTTTCTACCGGCACGGTGACGGAGTACTGGCGGGGGCAACTGCTGAGGTCCACGTACTTTCAGCGTGACTACGTGTTTGGACTGGCCACCGACAAGTTGCCGCCCTCCCGCTATGCCGAGCCCGAGTTTGCCGCCACCCTGGCGCGGCTGCTTGGAGAAGCCGCGGCATCCAACCTGATCGTCGGGCGTTGCAGCAGGGACGGGCGGGTGATGTTCGATGATGGCGACGAGGTCCTGATCGATCACGGTGGGCGCTTGGCGAGCCTCATCGTCGCAGACAACAGCGGTTCATTTGCCGACTATACACGAGAGCTGACGGTTTCCTTGCCTTACTACGCGCAACCCATCATCAGCCGCAAGGAGCTGGTGCCTTCTTTGCAGATGTTCTCCGAGTTCTACGTGAAACACTTCGTTCGCCGTCTGGAATGGCTCAAAGAGGAGTTCCTGCAGCATCAGCGAGCCTTCCGCTCACTGTTCCGCCACCGTAAGTACGACGACCAAGGCTGCTTTGCCAACCGATGGGAGAAGGTGTTGGACCGACTCGAGACGTCCGAGCCGCGGCGTTTGGGTGACCAGTTGCGCGCCTTGATCAAAGAGAAGATGTGATCCCGCCTTTCGGACGGGCGCCGCCCCCTCTTTCGAAGAGGGAAAGGGTGCCCGCCGATTCGGTCACCCATCGGGTCACCGTCGGGCCGTCGGGCAGTGACATTCGCGATGGCTCCGCGGTATAATGGAGGCGGGGGTTGGGCCTTGGCAGCCCGTCGAAAAACCCCTCTCTCTGCCCTCTCCCAACAGCGGGGAGCGGGCAAACAACAGCCTCTTCTTCAACGGGCTGTCAGCTTGGAGGTTGCCATGCGATCGCTACCGGTGTGCCTGCTCGTGGCGGTCTGCGCCTGGTTCGTGCGTGCCGAAGGCGACCGCATTGTGATGGTGGACGACCTTTCCATCGAGGGGCTGATTCATCAAGAGACGCCCGAGTTCGTGATTCTGGTGGTCCACGATGAGACCGGCCGGGTAAAGATCCCGAGAACCCGGATCAAAGCCATCGAATATGACTTTGCGGCCAAGGCCGCCTCGTTGGCTCCTGAAGACTACAAAGGTCATTATGAACTCGGCCTGTGGGCCTTCCAGCGGGGTATGTATGCCGAGGCGCTGGGTGAGCTGGAGAAAGCCAAAGGCAAGGAAGGAGCCGAACCGGACCTCTACAAGATGCTGGGCGTTTCCTACGACCGGAAAGAAGACTTCAAGAGCGCCTACGAGAACTACAAGGAGCACCTGCGCACGCACCCGGACGATGCTGAGATCAAGGCTCGCGCGGACGAGTTGGCCAAGTCGGTGGCTCCGGCCGCGGTGGAGACCACGACGGCCACCACGAAGAAACCCAAGGTAGACGAAGGGCTGGAGGGCATCTTCCGGTGGTATGCCGAGAAGTGGGACAATGCGAACACCTGTACGGTGAGCGTCTCGGTCGAGGCGGAAACGGGGAACAAAGTCATTTCCGTGGTGGGCCAGGCTGGCGGAAAGGACAAGATCGCCATTGGCGGAAACGGCAAGCCGCTGGATTTGTCCGGCGCCAAGGAATTGCTCTGCATGGTCTACCATTCCGACAAGGTGGACACCCGCTTGGCGGTGGCCTTCACCAACCAGCAGGGCGAGTTTTTCGAATCGCGGGAACAGAAGGTCCCGCCCCATTCGTGGGTCAAGGTGACGTTCCAGCTTAAGAGCAAGGATCTGAAGAGTGCTAAGTCGGAATGGAAATACACCTCGGACCTGGAGGGAGCGAAGGATATTACGCGCGTGGTCTTCCTGGTCTACGGCCGGACCGAACTGAACATGTTCATCGACCGCATCGTCTTCCGGTGAGTCGCCCCAAGAGCCGCCGCCGATTTCGAGCGGCTGAAGGAAGAAGGCGTTGCAGTGACGGATGCTGGTGCCGTCCAGCACCGATCCGCCGCCGCGGGTCATCGGGATGCGGGCCCCGGGCAACATCATGTTCCGAAGCTTCGTTCATGGGCCATTTCATTTGTTGAAGCCAAAGAAGTCGTGTGCTCATTGTGAATAACTCTTTTCAGTATCGGGAGGTACGCGCGCATGCTCACGTGGAGGAAGGTCGTGCCGATCGCCATGGTGGTGCTGGTGATCGCCGGGGTGCTGCTGCTGAGGCCGGTGGCGCGACCGAATTCGCTGGCCATCTACACCTCAGTGGATGCCGAATACGCCATGAAGATGCGGTCGCGTTTCGAACAAGCCACGGGCATCAAACTGGACCTGCGTCCCGACAGCGAATCGACCAAGACCTTCGGGTTGATGGAACGATTGCGGGCGGCGCGTGGGCAGCCGGATGCGGATGTCTTCTGGAATAACGAGCAGTCCGCGACGCAGATTCTCGCCCGCGAAGGGTTGCTTGAACCCTACCGCTCACCCAGTGCCGAGACGATCCCCGGCGAGTTCAAGGATGCGAAGGACCGCTGGACCGGCTTCGGACTCCGTGCGCGCGTGCTGATCTACAATACGAACCGTGTCAAGCCGGAGGAGGCGCCCACGTCGCTGGAAGAGCTAACCGAACCGAAGTGGCGCGGCCGCTTCTGCATCGCGAGGCCGCTCTTTGGAACCACGCGAAGCCATTTTGTGGCGCTGGTGCTGGCGCTGGGCGAAGAGAAGGGCTTTGCGTTCCTGCGTAGACTTCGCGAAAACGGTTCGGCCGATGGCGCCAGGAAGTGGATCCAGAACGGGAATTCGGCGACTCGCGATCGCGTGGTGGAAGGTTACTTCGACGTGGGTCTGACCGACACCGATGACGTCTATTCGGCCATGGAACGAAACTGCCCCGTGAAGTACGTGCTTTGTTCGCAGACGAAAGACTGGCCGGGCGTCTTCACCATTCCCAACACCGTCGGCCTGTTGAAGGGCGGCCCCAATCCGGTGGCGGGCAAGAAGTTCATCGACTTCCTGCTAAGCAAAGAGACGGAGCAGTGGCTGGCCGAGCAGGGCATGAAGCAGACACCGGTCCGCGCCGATGTACCCGTGCCCAAGGGCTACCCGAAGTTGAACGAGATACAGGTGGCCAAGGTCGATCCGGCGAAACTGGCCGAGCAGTTGATCCCGCTGAGCGAGAAGATCGACCAATTCCTGCGGAGCGAGTGAACGAACGACCGGCTGGTTCATTCTTGGCAGGAGCAGCGGGATGAACAGGATTATGGGAGGGCGGTTCCCGCGTGGGCGGAACTGGGGATCCTTGTCCTCCGGAGCGCCACCGTTGGACGGCCGCTCTTCGCGCTATCCTCTGCGTACGCTGTGCCCTCTGTGGGAAAGGTCGGTGCAGTGCTCATCCGTGCGCAGGGCGTAGAGTCGTAGTTCGCTGCCGAGGCCCAGGCATCGCATGGCATACTGCAGCGTCTGGCCGAGGAGGCCGAGGTCCGCACGCCCGCCCCAGAAGACGGGACGCCGGAGTGCGGTCAGGCCGGCTTCGCTCAACAGACGCTCCAACCCGCCGCGCGAAAAGAAGACGAGGTGGGTCGGGTTGCGGACGTTGAACCAGCGCTCGCCCTGAAGGTGATACTGCCAGCAGCGCAGGCTTGGAACCGCCACGCAGAAGACGCCTCCGGGCGCCAGTTTCGTGGCCAGTGCCTGTATCGTGGCGCGCGGATCGCGGGTGTGTTCGAGCACCTGCCACATGGTGACCAGGTGATACCGCTGCGCCGGCAACTCGCGCAGTGCACGCTCGGGTTCGGTATGCACTTCCACGCCGAAGCGTTCCCTCGCGAACTTCGCGGCCATCTCCGAGAACTCAATGCCGGTGCCGTCGAGGCCGGCCGCTTTGCATTCGGCGAGAAAGTAGCCCGGTCCGCAGCCGTAGTCGAGGGCGCGCGGCGTCTCCCGCGCGGTTCCGGGCCGCAAGCGAGGGTAACGCCGCAGCAGATCGGCCAAAACCGTATGGTGGAGCACTCGCGCGACGCGCTCCTCGTCCCGGCGATCAACCTCGACCCGCGTGTTCGTCTCGTCGTAGTACTCTCTGCGGTAGAGTCCCTGGAGTTCCTCATCGGACGGCTGCGGCGTCGCGAACACCGTCGCGCAGGCGGGGCAGTGAACGAGGCGGTCGATGGCGCGTGTATGCACCACCCGTGCGTGTTGCGTGGCGGCGTTGCAGACGGGGCAGGTCTCGCGTTCGGTCATGGTTCCTCGCGACCTGCCGGATAGGAGGCACCCGGCACTCGATGGGGGATACTCGATGTGGGATCGGACATCAAGTCGCGCATGCTTCCGGCAAACGGAACGAAGGGTGCTGCAGTCGTGGATGCCCGCTCCCGACGTCAAGATGACTACGACGATGATTTTACGTACCGAAGACTGTATGCCCGTGCAACGGTGGTTCAGTCCTTCTGCGGATACAGATGCGGGCTGTGGCCGAAGAAGACTTCGGCGGCTTCCATCACTGTTTCCGAGAGCGTGGGATGCGCGTGGATCGTCATCCTCAGATCCTGTGCTGTTGCGGCCATCTCGATGGCCAGCACGCCTTCCGCAATGAGTTCGCCGGCGCCGACGCCGACGACCCCGACACCCAGGATCTGCTCGCTGTGCGGATCCAGGATCAGCTTGGTCATGCCGTCGTTGCGATCCAGCGTCGTGGCGCGACCTGAAGCGGCCCAGGGGAAACGCGCGATGCGGACCTTGCGCCCCTCCGTTCGCGCAGCCGTCTCGGTCAGACCGCACCACGCCACCTCCGGATCGGTGAAGACGACCGCGGGGATCGCCTGGGCTTCGAAGAGCGCCAGCTTCCCGGCGATCGTCTCGATGGCCACGCGCGCCTCGTGCGTCGCCTTGTGCGCCAGCATCGGTTCGCCCGCCACGTCTCCCACCGCAAAGATGCTCGGTTCCGCCGTGCGTCGCTGCCCGTCGACGCGGATGAAGCCCTTGGCGTCGACGTCCACCTTCGTGTTTTCCAGGCCGATGTCTTTCGAGTTGGGTTGACGGCCGATCGCGATGAGGACCTTTTCGAAACGGTCCTGATCGGGCACGTCAACGCCCAGCAGTTTGGCGCGGATGCCCGTACCTTCGTCGACGATCTCGGTCACCTTGGTGCCCAGGTAGATTCGTTTGAGAATGTGTTCGATGCGCCGGCGAAGGAACTCTACCAGGTCGCGATCAGCACTGTACAACAGGTCCGATCCAGCCTCCACCACGGTAACTTCCGAGCCCAGCGCCGCGTAGATCGTGCCCAGTTCCAGACCGATGTACCCACCGCCGATCACGAGGAGGGACTTGGGCACATCCGCCAACTTGAGCGCGTCCGTCGAATCCATCACCCGCGGCGACAGGATGTTCAGGTGCGGCAAGGTGGCCGGTTTCGATCCGGTGGCGATCAACGCATAGTCGAAGGAGATCGTCGTCTCCGTCTGGTCCGGTTTCTTCAGAACCACCGTGTGGGAATCCCGGAAGACTGCGCGCGCCTGGTGGAAGCGAATGCGCCGCTGGAGGCTCAACTGACCCAGGCCGCCGGTCAGTTTGGCGACGACACGATCCTTCCATTTCCGAAGCTTTTCCAGATCCACATTGGGCTCGCCGAAGTCGACGCCCCAGTCTTTCGCTTCGCGCGCCTCATGGAGCAGTTTGGCCGCATGGAGGTAGGTCTTGGACGGAATGCAGCCCTGATACAGGCAGACGCCGCCCGGGTTCAGGTTCTGGTCGATCAACACGACGTCCATGCCCATGTCGGCCGCCATGAAGGCCGCCGGGTAACCGGCTGGGCCGGCGCCGATGACGACGAGGTGGGCGTGATTCGCTTCGTTACTCAACGGTCAAGTCTCCTTGTGGCCGCGGGTACGGCCGTCATCCGTCATCCGTCATCCGTCATGTCACATACCAATCCCGGCACCTTCTTCATGAGTGCCGTGT
>CAYSBP010000011.1:0-11870 GCA_964429255.1 uncultured Planctomycetia bacterium | reverse complement strand
GTGCCGTGTCGAAGGTCGCCAAGAAAGAAGCCCTGGATCACTCGTCGATGCGCAGGATGGATGGTTGCTCAAGCGCTTCGACGAGGAACTTGGCAAACCGCGCGGCGTCCGCGCCGTCGATCAGACGGTGATCGTACGTCAGCGAGAGCGGCATGGAAAGGCGCGGTTTGATCTCGCCCTCCGCGACCGCCGGCGTCCACTCGGCGCGCCCCACGCCCAGGATGGCCACTTCCGGCGCGTTGATGATCGGCGTGAAGTGATGCGTGCCCAAGCCGCCGAGGTTGGTAATGGTGAAATTGCCGCCAGCCAGGTCATCGGGCAGCAGTTTTCGCTCTCGTGCCTTGCCCGCGATGGCGTTCAGTTCGACCGCTAACCGGGTGATGCTCTTGCGATCTGCGTCGCGCACCACCGGCACCACGAGACCCCGTTCGGTGTCCACGGCCACGCCGACATTCACGTACTCCTTGAAGACCACTTCCTTCTGCGCCATGTCAACGCTCGCGTTGAACTTCGGGAACTTGCGCAGCGCCTCGGCAACGACCTTCAGCAGGATCGCCGTCACCGTCAGCTTGCCACCCGCCGCCTCGACCCGCGCCGAAAACTGCTTGCGCAGCTTCTCCAGTTCCGTCACGTCGGCGTCCTCGTGGTGCGTGACCATCGGGATGGTGGCCCAGGCCAGCGCCATCTGCTGCGCGGTTATCTGTCGGATCGTGTTCATTGATTCGCGCTTCACAGCACCGAACTTGGCGAAGTCCGGAAAAGCCGGTGTTGCAACAGTACCGGAAGGGAGAAGCGTTGCACCGGCGCCCGTCGGGCGCTGCCGCGCGAACTGCTTCACGTCTTCCACGGAGATCCGCCTGCCCGGTCCGGAACCTGTCACGAGAGCGATGTCCACGCCGATCTCGCGTGCAAACTGACGCACGGAAGGTGAGGCCGGCACGGGACGATGGCCGTCTTCGCTGGACGCGGGGGCGACTGGAGCGGCGGGAACCGGTGATGCGGTCTTTTCCTCGGACTTGTCCGACGGCTTCTTTGGAGGTTCGGCCGGTTCGGCTGTCTCGCCATCCAGCGTGACCAGCGTCTGTCCGACCGTGATCTTGTCGCCAGCGGCAATGTGCACGGTCAGGACGCGGCCGTCTGCCGTCGAAGGCAGCTCAACCGTCGCCTTGCCGGTCTCCACCTCCGCGATCGGATCGTCTTTTGCGATCAGGTCGCCTACCTTTACCAGGACTTTGATCACGTCGCCGGAGTCCACATTCTCGCCGAGACCGGGGAGTTTCACTTCGACGGGCATGCCTGTTTCCCTTTCTGACCGTAACGCAATCCTACGGATTGCGCGCGCAAGCCGTAGGCCTGCGCTGCCTACGCGGTGAGTGGATCCAGCTTTTCCGGATTCAGACCCAGATCCTTGAGCGCCTGGGTCACCACCTTCACTGAAACCTGCTTCTCCTTCGCGAGCGCGTAGAGCGTCGCCAGCACGACGTAGCGCGCGTCGACCTCGAAGAAATCGCGTAGTGCCGGGCGACTGTCGCTCCGGCCAAAGCCGTCGGTACCCAGCGTCTGCAGCGACCGCGGAAGCCACTTCGAGATCGAATCCGGCAGCGTCGTCACGTAGTCCGAAGCGGCGACAAAGACGCCGGGCGCCCTGGCAAAGACGTCCGTCACATACGGCACGTGCGGCTTCTCGCCCGGGTTCAAGCGGTTCCAGCGCTCGCAAGCCAGCGCCTCCCGCCGCAATTCCTTGTAACTGGTCACGGACCACACATCCGCAGCCACGCCGTACTTTTCGGCCAGGATCTCCTGCGCCTTGACGACTTCGTTCAGGATCGCACCGCTACCGAGGAGTTGCGCCTTCAGGTTTGCGCTTCCTTCGGGAGCGGAGCGGAACCGGTACGCACCGCGCAGGATGCCTTCCTCCGCACCCTTCGGCATGGCTGGCTGGATGTAGTTCTCATTCCCCACGGTGAGGTAATAGAAGACGCTCTCCTGCTCCTGGTACATCCGCCGCATGCCGTCACGGATGATCGTGGAGAGTTCGTAGGCATACGCCGGATCGTAGGCGACGAGATTCGGTACAGGATAGGCCAGCAGGTGGCTGTGGCCGTCCTGGTGCTGCAGCCCCTCGCCGGCCAGCGTCGTGCGCCCGGCCGTGCCGCCAACCAGGAAACCGCGGCAGCGCATGTCGCCGGCCGCCCAGATCAGGTCTCCGATCCGCTGCAGGCCGAACATCGAGTAGTAGATGAAGAAGGGGATTGTGCGCACACCGAAATTGGCGTAGGCCGTGCCGGCGGCCACGAACGACGAGCCGCCACCGGCCTCTGTAATGCCTTCCTCGAGGATCTGCCCGTCGCGCGCTTCCTTATAGTACAGCACGCTCGACGCATCGACCGGCTCGTAGAGCTGGCCGACATGGCTGTAAATGCCGACCTGCCGAAAGAGCGCATCCATGCCGAAGGTGCGCGCTTCGTCGGGCACGATCGGCACGATCAGTTTGCCGATGTCCGGATCACGCAACAGCTTGGTCAACAGCCGGACAAAAGCCATCGTCGTCGAGACCGGCCGGCCTTCCGAACCGCCGTTGAACTCGGAAAAAGTGCTTTCGGGCGGCGGTTTGAGTGCCGTCACGGTCACCCGCCGCTGCGGCAGCGGTCCGCCCAACAGTCGACGCCGGTCCTTAAGGTACTGGATCTCGGGGCTGTCGTCTGGAGGCCGGTAGAATGGGATCTTCGCCACGTCCGCATCGGAGAGCGGGATCTTGAACCGGTCACGGAAGTGCAGCAGTTCCTGGTCGTTCAGCTTCTTCTGCTGATGTGTGATGTTGCGGCCTTCGCCGGCCTCGCCAAGACCGTAGCCCTTGATCGTCCGCGCCAGGATCACCGTCGGCGAACCACGGTGTTCGACCGCCAGCTTGAACGCCGCGTAGACCTTGTCCGGATCGTGGCCGCCGAGGCGCATCTTCCAGAGCTGGTTGTCGGGCACACCGCGGACCATATCGAGGAGCTTCGGGTCGATGCCGTAGAAGTGCTTGCGGATGTACGCGCCGCCTTCCACCTGGTACTTCTGATACTCACCGTCAACGATCTCGCCGCATCGGCGTGTGAGCCGGTCGTCTTTGTCGTTGGCGAAGAGCGGGTCCCAGTCGCCGCCCCAGAGGACCTTCAGTACGTTCCACCCCGAGCCGCGGAAAATCGCTTCCAGCTCTTGAATGATCTGTCCGTTGCCGCGAACGGGACCATCCAGCCGCTGGAGGTTGCAGTTGATGACAAAGATCAGGTGGTCGAGCCGTTCGCGCGAAGCCAGTGTGATCGCGCCCAGCGTCTCGGGTTCGTCGCACTCGCCGTCACCCAGAAACGCCCAGACCTTGTTGTCGGCCGGCTTCTTCAGACCACGGTCCTCCAGGTAACGCATGAAGCGCGCCTGGTAAATCGCCGTGAGCGGTCCCAGGCCCATCGAGACGGTGGGAAACTCCCAGAAATCCGGCATCAACCAGGGGTGCGGATAGGAGGATAGCCCGCCTCCAGGTTTGAGTTCCTGCCGGAAACTGGCGAGCTGGTTGGGCGTCAGACGTCCTTCCAGAAAGGCACGCGCGTAGATACCCGGCGACGCGTGGCCCTGGAAGTAGACCAAATCCCCGCCGCCCTCCGCATCGCGACCCTTGAAGAAGTGATTGAACCCGACTTCGTAAAGCGTGGCGGCGGAGGCGTAGGTCGAGATGTGTCCGCCAAGGGTGGCGTCCTGCCGGTTGGCGCGGACGACCATCGCCATGGCGTTCCAGCGGATCAGGCTCTTAATGCGGCGTTCGAGTTCGCGGTGACCGGGATAGGGTGCCTGCAGTGCGAGCGGTATGCTGTTCACGTACGGAGTAACCGATGTCATCGGCAACTCGACGCCTTCCTTCTGCGCGTGGATCTGCAGGTCACGCAGCAGGGCGCGGACGCGGTCGGGTCCGCGCAGGCGCAGAACGTCCTCCAGCGAAAGCAGCCAGTCCCGTGTCTCTTCCCGGTCCAAGTCGGGCGTGTGACCCCCCGCCGTGTCGCTCATGAATCCCTGCGCTCCTCTCAGCAAGGTCTTGCCAAGACAACGGTTATGCACGCACCCGGTCCAAGATCAAGTCGGGGATGCACGGCATACCCGACCGGTTGCTCGTGAATGATATGTGTCGGACCGCGCAGGACCTTCGATCGAAAGAAAGGAGGGAGGCGAAGAGCGAGACAAAGCGAAGGCCTGCGGTATAATGCACCGCATGTCAGAGCTACTGCCGCCCGGCTTCCCCGCTACGTTGGAGTGGACCTCGGAAGGACTGCGTCTGCTCGATCAGACACGCCTGCCCGCCGAAGAAACCTACATGACGGTACGCGATACCGTTTCGCTGATCGACGCGATCCAGCGACTCGTGGTGCGCGGTGCGCCGGCACTGGGATGCGCTGGCGGTTACGGCGTGGTCCTGGCCTTCCGCGAAGCCACGGCAGAGAACCCCGGGAGTTGGCAGCCTTTGTTCGAGCGCCTGAGTGGGAAGGTGGCTGACGCCCGGCCGACGGCCGTCAACCTGCGCTGGGCGGTCGAACGCTGCTGCAAGAAGTTGACGGCCGCGCTGGCCAGGCAACCGGCCGCCACCATCGAAAGAGCCCTGTTGGCCGAAGCGACGGCCATCCATGAAGAAGACCGTGAGATGTGCGATCGGATCGGCCAGTTTGGCGCCGCCCTCCTCCCCGCCGGACGCGTGACCGTGATGACCCACTGCAACGCCGGAGCGCTGGCCACCGGCGGCGCGGGAACGGCGCTGGCCGTGCTTTATGCCGCCCACGCCTCAGGCACACGGCTCTCCGTCTTCTGTGACGAGACACGCCCCTTGCTGCAAGGCGCACGGCTCACGTCCTGGGAACTTACGCGCGCAGGTATTGCGGCGACCGTGATCTGCGATTCGATGGCCGCCATGGTCATGCGTACCCGACGCGTCGACGCGTGCATCGTCGGGGCCGATCGCATTGCCGCCAACGGCGATACGGCCAACAAGATCGGCACCTGCGGTCTGGCGATCCTCGCACGCCATCACGGCGTGCCGTTCTATGTTGCAGCGCCGAGCTCAACCTTCGACCTCACGCTGCCCAACGGCACGGAGATTCCTATTGAAGAGCGCAAACGTGACGAGATCGAACGGCAAGGCGATCGCCTGATGGTCCCGGACCTGGCCAAAGTCTACAACCCCGCCTTCGATGTCACATCGGCCGATCTGATAACGGCCATCATCACCGAACGCGGTGTTCTGCGACCGCCATTCGCCGAGAGTATCATTCACGAACTGGGCGAAGAGTAACGAACGGCAACGACGTGGACCGCCAAGACGTCAAGAGCGCCATGAACCATAGAACAGGACGAACCGCGTCTCCGTTCCTTTCCACGATTCTTTCCGGCTCGCCAGGAGGCCAAGTACCCCGGAGGACGCAAACGGCAGGGATTACGAGTCAGGATGGAGGCGTCAGGGGTGGAGTTCGCGTCACATCGCTCTTCGTTTCCAGGTACTCAGGTGCGGAGACGGACGGCTCCACAACTCCGCATTTTCTGCCGGCGGCGCGCTTGCTTCCGGTCAAAACTACCGCCCCTTCTTCTTCCTGCCACCCAGGCCTGTTTTGCCATACGCATCGACCGATACCTCGCCCCTAGGCTCCCATGGGATTAGTCGTCTTCCCACGTAAACGGAATGCGCTTTGCTTTCTTCTTCTTGGCAAGGCGGGCCAGTGCCCGCGCGGAAGGAGATTCACATGAATATCGGGTTGGGATTGTCGGTGCTGGGCAAGGTGATCAGCGCTCTTCGCTCGAACACACCGCGCGAGGACAAGGTCAGCGACTTTTTCTCCAAGGTGGACAAAGACGGTAGTGGCGGGATTTCAAAGTCCGAGCTGGCCGATTTCCAGTCCATCCTGGCTTCGGAGTCCAAACCTCGAAGCCCCGCCGCACTGCTCACCCAGACGTTCGACCGCGTCGATACGAACGCTAACGGTGAAGTGACCCTCGACGAGCTCAAGGCCGCCAAGGAACTCATGTCCGAACAGGTCCGTCGCCTGTCGGCCACCGACCTCTGGACACGGATCTTCAACAACGTCGACCAAGACGGAGACGGGAAGGTCTCGCAAGCGGAACTGCAGGCCGCGTTCCAGGATCTGCAGGGACGAATGCAAGGCGTGGGCTCCCATGGACCTGCCAGCATCCTCGATTACCTCAGCGCCAACCCACAGAGTCAGGCCAGTGGCCCCGCGGTGATCGTCTGAGTTGTGCCATGGAAACCGTCGTTGCCGCTGAATGAAAGAGGCACGGATCGGGATCGTCCCTCTCCGTGCCTCCGTATACACTGTGGTGAAAACGTCCGCGATCAGCCGTTCTTCTTCTCGAAGTCCTTCATGAACCCGACCAGCGACTGGATGCCTTCCATGCTCATCGCGTTGTAGATGCTGGCGCGCAGGCCGCCGACCGAGCGGTGACCCTTCAGGCCGTCGAAGCCGGCCTTGGTCGCCTCCTTCGCGAACTTCTCTTCCAGCGCTTCGTTACCCATGCGCCAGGTGACGTTCATGAGCGAGCGCGAGTTTCTCTGTGCGCAGGGCTTCCAGTAGCTGCTGCGGTCCAGTTCGTCGTAGAGGACCTTGGCCTTCTGCTCGTTATGCCGCTGCACGCCGGCCATGCCGCCCTGCTGCTCGACCCACTCGGTGACCAGTTTGAAGATGTAGATGGCCCAGGTATTGGGGGTGTTGTAAAGGCTCTGGTTCTCGATGTGCGTCGAATACTTCATCATAGTCGTCGTGTGGTCGGGAACGCGCGCGGCCAAATCCTTGCGGATGATCACCAGCGCCATGCCGGAGGGGCCCAGGTTCTTCTGCGCGCCAGCGTAGATCAGGCCGAACTGGGAGACATCGATCGGGCGGCTCATGATGTCGCTGGACATGTCGGCGAGGAGCGGCGCTTCGGTCTTCGGGAAGGTCTTATACTGAATTCCTTCGATCGTCTCGTTCGAGGTGACGTGAACGTAGGCCGCGCCGGGCGTGAGTTTAAGTTCCTTCTCCTCGGGGATGCGCATGTACTTTTCGTTCTTGCCGTCCCAGGCGAGGTTCACCTTGCCGTACAGCTTGGCTTCCTTGATCGCTTTCGAGGCCCACGAACCGGTGTGGACGATGTCGGCCGTTTGGTCGGCTCTCAGGAGATTCGCCGGCGCCATGCCGAACTGGAGGCTCGCGCCGCCCTGGAGGAAGAGCACGGCGTGGGTGTCGGGCACGCCGAAGATCTTGCGGATGTTGGCTTCAGCGCCCTTGATGACGGCGTCGAAGGTTTTCGAGCGGTGCGACATTTCCATGATCGACATGCCGGAACCGGCGTAGTCGATCATCTCTTCGCGGGCCTTTTCGAGGACCGGCAGCGGCAGGGCCGCGGGACCGGCGCCAAAGTTGTAAATGCGAGCCATCGGTGGTCTCCTGGGTTACGCCCGGCGGTTGCGCGGGAGCACGAGAAACCTATCCGAGAAGGCCGCGAGGCGCAACGGCAGGACGCGAAGTGATATGAGCAACGCAGATGTGATCGTAGGTCCTCTCTACGGATCATCAAACAGCGTGGTTTCCTTTCGCTGGACTTTTAAACGATCGTCACCGGGGTGGCGGTACGCCGAAGTGTCAGGACCATTTCGAGAGCGCAGCTTCAGGGCGTCTTCGGCAAAGAGCACAGAGGGGCTCACACCTGCAGGGTTCATCCGGTCTTTGTACTCACCATGCTCTTTCAGTTCCCCGCTACAGGGTCTGTACGTCTCGATAGATATGCAGGGTGGCGAGAAGCGTGCCGGTCGAGGACCGTTGGTGAAGTACAGCAGCTTGTTCAACCCTAACTTTATATGTTTCGTGGAAAACCCTCCAGTCTGCTTCCCCCTTCTCCTTTCCTGCCCGCCCCTCTTGGGGTATGGTTCCTCCGCTTAACGGATTGGAGCTTCGCACCTTGAACGCCTGGGAAACGACTTCGCTGCAGGACACGGTCATTCGCGCCGCCGCGGGCGACGCGTCGCGCGGTATTCACGTCTACGATCGCCGGGGCAAGACCGCCGAACGGCGCACGCACCGCGAACTGCTGGACCTCGCGCGACACCGCGCGGCCGCACTGGCCAGGCACGGCCTCGAACCAAAGGACCGGGTTCTGGTCGCCTTGCCGACCTCGTGGTCTGCGCTGGAAGTCTGGTTCGGCGCGCTCTTCCGTGGCGCCTGGCCGGTGATGCTGGCGCCCGGCGGCGCCATGGGCGCTGTCGCCACGCAGGCGCAACGCATCGAAGAACTCTGCGAGCGCCTGGACGCGAAGAAGTTCGTCTGCGATGCGAACTTCCGCGACGAACTGGCCCATGCCGGCGCCAAACGGGCCTCCGCCAGCGCCGTAACACCTGAGGAACTGGCCGCGACATCCGTCACAGCCGCGCTGCCCGACCCCCAGCCCGCGCCGGACGACATGGCCTTCCTGCAGCTCACCAGTGGCTCAACCGGCCGCCAGCGCGCCGTGATGATCTCGCACCGCGGCGCTGTGCATAACCCGATCGCGATCGAAGATGCGGTCAGCGCGCCGAACGGCTCGCTGGCTCGCGAATGGAACCGCGGCGTCGTTTCATGGCTTCCGCTTTACCATGATATGGGGCTGGTCGGCTGTCTGCTCTTCTCGATTGCGCACCGCTTCGACCTGTGGCTGCTGCGGCCCGAGACGTTCCTCACGCGTCCGAAGCTGTGGCTGGAGGCGGTGGGACGCAACGGGCCTAACCTTTCGCCGGCACCGAATTTTGCCTTCCAGCTCTGCGCTGAACGGGTCAAAGCGAGCGAATTGGAGGGCGCGGATCTTTCACACTGGACGGCCAGCCTATGCGGCGCCGAGATGATCCGGCCCGAGACGATGGAGGCGTTCCGCAGCGCCTTTGCGTCCAACGGCTACCGCACGTCCAGTCTGCGGCCGTGCTACGGCCTTGCCGAAGGCACGCTCGACGTCACCTGCGTGCGCCAGGGCGGCGTGCGCACCCAGCCGCTCCCGGCCGGCGCCGATTCAGGTTTCGGATTGACCGAAGTCGTCTCGACGGGATCCGCGATCCGCGACATGGAAGTCCGCATCACGACACCCAGCGGTGAACCGCTGCCTGAAGGAAAGATCGGCCAGATACGCGCGAAGGGCCCCAGCATCTTCCTGGGCTACTTCAACGATCCCGAGGCCACGCGTGAAGGCCTGCAGGATGGGTGGCTCTGCACCGGCGACTTGGGCTTCCTGCATCGGGGCGAGTTGTACATCACCGGCCGCACCAAGGACCTGCTGATTATCCATGGCCACAACTTCATGCCGCACGAAATGGAATGGCTCGCCGAATCGGTCAGCGGCAGCGGCGGCACCGAACGCAGCGCGGCCTTTTCTGTAGCCAAAGGCACCGAAGGTGAACAGGCGATCCTGGTGATGGAGATTGCCGAACGCGAAGGCGCGGCGCTCAAAGACCTGGAACATGAAGTCCGCCTGTGCATTGCCAGAGAAATGAAACTGCCGCTGGCCGAAGTCGTCTTCGTCCGCCGGGGCCAGATCCCCAAAACCACCAGCGGAAAAGTCCAGCGTGGCGAACTGCGCCAGCGGTATCTGGAAGGAAAGCTGGAGCGACTGGGATAGAACGGCAAGACGGCGGTGTGACAGAACGACCGTGAGCAGAGGCCAGAAAGCGGGAGCAGAAACATGTTCCGCATGATTCTCGTGACCGCGCCGGTGAAGGATGCCGAGAAGCTCGGCCGACAGTTGCTTGAAGAACGCCTGGTGGCCTGTGTGAACTTCATCCCTCACGTCAAGAGCCTCTTCTGGTGGAAGGGCGAGATCGATCATGCCGATGAGGTGCTGATGGTGTTCAAGGCGCCTGCGAAAGGCATCCGCCGACTGAAGACGCGCATCGCCGAACTGCACGCGTACGAGGTCCCCGAGATCGTTGTCCTGCGGGTGGAGGACGCATGGAAGCCCTACGCGAAGTGGGTCACGCAGGAAGCGACGGGCATGAAGGCCGAGAAGTAGCGCAGAAGCCGTCGCACAGGCCTCGCGCCAGCATGCCGGTGAATGCTCCATGGAAGACGACGTCACGCACCCCCGCCACGCGGGTCGTCAGCAAATGGGTGGCAGAGCCATTCGAAAAGCTTTAGAATGGGTGAGTATGGCGTTCTGAAGGAGGGCCGAACGCACCTGTGCTCCAGCTGATCTCGCGCCTCGGTCATGGGTTGTTGCGGATGGTGCGTGCGGTGTCCAAACCGCCCGTAACGACCCCGCGTCTGAGTGAACTGCTACCGTCCGACGACCCGCGGATTTGGATTCAGCCTCTGGAGGAGCGCGACTGGCTCTGTCCCAGTTGTGCCCAGCGCGTGGAAACGGCCCACTGGCCGGGCGCTCCGTCCAATCCATTTGACCAGCAGGAGATTCTCGATCATCTCGTTCCCTGCCTGAACGAGGCCCGTCTGGAGGGCCGCCCGGCCATGCGGCCGTGGGAGGAGCTGGTGCTGGCCACCGTGCGCTGGCGCCTGGATCGCTGGCCCAACTACAAGATATCCAACGGTTCAGGGGACTGGATCTGTCCGCACTGCCTGAAACCCACCGGCATCACCCGGCGTAACTGGGATGGGACCGATGCCCCTTGGGAATGGTTCCTCCCCGAGGCACTCAAGCATCTGTCGAAGTGTCCCCGCTTCAGCCAACAACCGATGCATCCGCAGTCGGACTTGGAAGTTCGCGCGACGCTGGGCGCTCGCGACCTGTATCAACTGGTCTTCGAGCGTGCGGTCAACGATCCGCGCTTTCAGGTCTTTGACGATGTGGGAACCTGGATCGACCCTTTCAGCGAGCGCCCCATCCCGTCGATCAGCCGGCGCGTGTTGCCGTGGGGTACCGCGCTGCAGAATGCCATCACCAACTATCTGATGAGCCCCCAGTGCCAGGGAGCGCGATGCGGATGGGAGATAAGAAAGAGCCTGGATGACTTGAAGATTGCCGTTCAGCGGGCCGCCACCGAGCGGCGCGAGTCCGGCCGCCGCACCCCCAGCGCGCGCATGCGCCCGGTGGGTGTGCAGCCCGGACCATACATGCATCTCCGGAGGGAGAAGACGACCGACGAACGTGCGCAGGCCGACCGTCAGTCTGCCCGCAACGCACAGCTTCGGCTGCTACCCAGCCAGCCCCCCACTATTTCGGGGTATCGTGTTTCGGGATTCCACGAGCCCTCTGAGCAGCTCAGCGGCGACCTGTTCCATTTCTTCGATGCGGGCCTGGGACGCTGCGGTTTTGTGGTCGGAGACGTGGCGGGACACGGGATCCCGGCCACGCTCCTGATGATTAGCGCCATGAAGAGCCTCAGTCTGCGGGCCAGCGGTCAACGCGAGCCGGCCAAGATTCTGGCTTCGGTCTACCGCGACCTGAGCGAGGAGATGCCCGTCAACCGCTTCGTGACCATCTTCTTTGCGGTCCTGCACCCGCCCACAGGCGTGCTCAATTACGTCCGCGCGGGACATGTTCCCGCGCTGCTGCTGGACGGCAAAGGCGAAGTGGTGGAACTCTCCGGCCCCGGCCTGGCCATGGGGGTCAGCGAGCCGAATGCGTTCGAAGCCAGTTTGAAAGAAGGCCAGGCGGTGATCCCCTACAGCGGCGCCCTGGTCCTCTTCTCCTGGGGCATCGTCGAGACGCCTGACGTCAATCGTAGGCCGTTCGGGCTGGATCGGGTCAAGGAGGTCGTGCGGGCCAACGCCAACCGTTCCAGTCACGATATCATCGATGCGCTGACCCAGGCCCTCCGTGAACACTCGAAAGGCGCAACGCAACCCGACGACTGGACGATCGTGGTGGTCAAACGCGGCGCGCTCTAG
>CAYSBP010000010.1:26238-29517 GCA_964429255.1 uncultured Planctomycetia bacterium | reverse complement strand
TTAGTGCCTCCGTGGTGAGTCATGCAGGCCAGGACGTTCGGCTTCAGGCGTGAGGGTGTTCGGCAATCCGCTCGACGCGGTTTTCGGGCCCCATGAATGCAACCTTCGCCTTGTGCTTGCGCGCTTCCGTAAGATCCATCTGAGCGAAGATCATGATGATGATCAGATCGCCCGGTTGTCCGTACCGCGCGGCAGCGCCGTTCAGGCAGAAGCCGTCCGGTCTGTCGCCGGGGATGGCATAGGTCGTCCAGCGCTGGCCGTTGGTGACATTCGCCACCAGAACTTCCTCGCCATCCAGAATGTCCAGCTCGGACATCAGCTGGCGCGGGATGGTCATCGAGCCGACGTAGTCGAGGCTCGCATCGGTGATGGTTGCGCGGTGGATTTTGGCGTGAAGCACGGAACGAAGCATCTCGAAACAGGCTCCTTTCTTCTCGAACGACCCCTCGCTTTGCTACTGTACCACAACGGGGGCGGCGCGGTAGTGACGACGTGACGCCCGGGACTTCTGCCCTGCGCTTCGCTGGCGTGCGTGGCCCTTCCCTGCAAACGGATCGACCGCTCACCCCATCATCCGCGAGGATAGCAGCGCATGCCACATCCCTCGTGCCTTGCGAAGCGGGTGGCGTCGGGGGCGATGCAGGCTAGACTTTCCGCCATGCGTTACCTCTGGTCAGCCCTTCTGATTGCGGTGTTGATGGGCATCGCGTTCGGTCCGGAACTGGTCCGTCCGAAGCCGCAAGCGCAGGACACGCTGATTTTGCTTTCGCCGCACTGGGAAGGAATCACCACTGAGTTCGAGCGTGGGTTCAAGACCTACTGGCGGAAGAAGACGGGGCGTGAAATTGAACTCGATTGGTGGGATGTTGGAGGCGGTTCGGGTGAAATCCGTCGGTTCATTTTGGAGAAGGCGCGGCGTGCCGAGTGGGACCGGGGCGAAGGCATTGACGTCGACGTCTTCTTTGGCGGGGGCACACGCGACTATGCAAACTTCTGCAAGGAAAGTTGGCTGGCACGCAATGGCGTGACGTTACCGGAAGGACTGCTGGTGGCGTACACGCCACCGGAAGCGAGGGACGGTCGGATCCCTGTTGCGGTCCTCGGGCAGGCACTTCGCGACACCACAGGGCGGTGGCATGCTGCGTGTCTTTCCGGTTCCGGCATTGTCTACAACCGTGTGGTCTGCGAGAAGGCCGGATTGCCAACGCCTGCGACGTGGGCAGATCTGGGGCAACCTGGATACTTCGGATGGGTCTCCCTGGGCGACCCGACGCGGTCCGGGGCCATGCATCTCTTCCTTGAGATTATCTTGCAGGCGCAGGGATGGGATGACGGTTGGGGTGTGGTCGTACGGATGTCCGCTAATGCACCGGCCTTTAACGAAGGCTCGGGGTCGGTACCGCGAGACGTAGCGATCGGGCAGGCCGTTGCCGGCCCGTGTCTGGACTTTTATGCTGCCGCGCCGGTACGTCGCCAGGGTGCGACACATCTTGAATTCGTTTTCCCGGAGGGACTATCCGTTGTCACGCCCGATCCGATCGCGATTTTTCGCAACGCGCCGCACCGCGAAGCAGCCGAAGCGTTTGTGGACTTCGTGCTCTCCGAGGCGGGGCAGCGACTGTGGTATCAGAAGCGCGGAACGCCAGGCGGTCCGATGAAGTTCGACCTCGAACGCCTGCCGGTCTTGAAGGACTTGTACGCTCGAGATCTTCCGACCCACACGGTGGCGAGACCGTTTGCCGAAGGACAGGCCTTCGCGTATGACGAGGCCAAGGGCGGGGTACGCTGGGCCTTTTTCGAGGAGCTTTTCCGCGCCACGGTCCTGGACGTCCACGATGAGTTGAAAGCGTCGTGGCGTGCTGTGATCGAGGCCGATCGCGCGGCGGATCTGGGGCGGGCACTGGGTTTACCGCCATTCGACGAGGCCACAGTGATGAAACTGGCCGAACGGAAACAGGGCGCGGTCGAGCAGAACCAACTGCGCCGGCGCTGGACGGGTTGGGCGCGTAAGCATTACGCGGCCATCCGGTGCGCGGCGGCGACCAGCGGACCGGTGCCGGAATACCGGCCGGCGCCCACGGACTAGTTGGGTGGCGCATGTTGCTGGCTTGTGTTTTTTAGAGGGTGATGGTCCCGCAATCCGGAGGATTGCGTTACGCGAGGGTGGAGCAATCGAGTGAGTCTGACGATCGAAAATCTGCGTGTCCGGTACGGAGCGGTTACCGCATTGGACGGTGTGAGCCTGAAACTGGAACCCGGCGAGATGTTTTTTCTGCTGGGACCGTCAGGATGTGGAAAGTCAACGTTGTTGCGCGCCGTTGCCGGGTTCGTGGAGGCGTACGAGGGCACCATCACCTTTGGGGGCGAGCAACTGCAGGGAGTACCGCCGCACCAGCGTGGTTTCGGAATGGTCTTTCAGAACTATGCGCTCTTTCCGCATCTGACCGTAGAGGGCAACGTCACGTTCGGACTGGAGGCACGTAAGATTGCCGCCGAGGAAGCTAGACGTCGCGTCGCAGAAGCGTTGGGCATGGTCGGCCTGACGGGCTATGAGAAGCGCAAACCCGGCGAGCTTTCGGGCGGCCAGCAGCAGCGCGTAGCGCTGGCGCGCGCCCTGGTGATCGAGCCGCGGGTGTTGCTGCTCGACGAACCGCTTTCGAACCTCGATGCCAAGCTACGCTGGGAGATGCGTTCGGAGATCCGGCGTATCCACCTGCAGACCCACCGCACCGCGCTATACGTCACGCATGATCAGAAGGAAGCGCTGTCTATCGCGGACCGACTGGGCATCCTGCGTGATGGGCGGATGGAGGCGATCGGAACGCCGCGGGATTTGTACTGGAATCCGCCTACACGGTTCACCGCCGAGTTCCTGGGCGAGATCAATGCGTTGTCCGGCGAGGTGTCGGACGCCGGGGCGCGTCGCGTGAAGACGGCGCTGGGCGAGGTCGAGATCCCTGCGGAAGCGCGCTGGGACGGGGCGCTGAAATCTGGCGCGTGCGCAACGACCTTCTGTCGTCCTGAAGCGGTGTGTTTGAGCAGCCACGGGATGCTCCCACCCGGGTTCCAGGAACTGACCGGGCAGGCGCGCGTGGCGGGTAGCGCGTTCTTGGGCGAGCACACGCTGTACGAACTCGACTGGCCGGACGGCACGCGATGGAGCGTTTTCCATCGTGAGATGGGCGGCGCGGGCTATCCCGACCATACACCAGTAAAAGTGGCGGTGGCCGCCAACGCCTGGCGCATGCTGCCGTAACTGCGGTGCATGCCTCCGGCTTG
>CAYSBP010000010.1:0-26138 GCA_964429255.1 uncultured Planctomycetia bacterium | reverse complement strand
TGGCCGCCAACGCCTGGCGCATGCTGCCGTAACTGCGGTGCATGCCTCCGGCTTGCGCACGCGATTCATAAAACGTCCTTGCTGCCGGGGCCAACAAGAGCGATTTCTTTTCATTGGGACGGGCACCATGGATCTGCACAATGATTTTCACCTCCATACCGTCTACTCGAACCACTCGCACCCGACGATGACCGTGGCTAACGTCCTGGCCGCCGCACGCGATGCGGGACTGAAACAGATCGTGGTGCTGGAGCACATCCCGCCCATTGGATCGCCACAACCGGTGCAGGACTGGTATGCGCGCAAGAACCGGCGGGACTCGCTGGACCTGATCGCCGCCGAATTGCAGGACTACGAGAGCATGTTCCCCTCGCTGAAGATCTGGCGCGGTGCGGAGGTGGACGCGGACCCGTTCAGGATGGACGGGACAACGATGCTGGAGGACACCGCAGGCCTCGATGTGGTGCTGGGTTCGACGCATGTTCTGCCGGGTGGCGCCAGTTTCTGGTTTGAGCCGTTCGTGTTGACACCAGAAAAAAGCTGGGAACTTGCGACACGTTGGCGCGACTGGGCGGTGAAGATGATCCACAGCGGACGGATCCATGTGCTGGCGCATCCGTGCGACATCCTGGGCGCACGCGCGTTGACACCGCCCTTTGACAGCTTCGAAACGTTGGCGGTGCTGGAGCCGGTGCTCGCCGCACTGGCAGAGACGGGCGTGGCCTTCGAACTGAATGAACTGCTGGGCAGCAAACTGACCGGACCTTACCGTGCATCGTATCCCCGCTTGGTGGAACGCGCCCGCAACGCAGGCGTGACCTTTTCCGTCGCTTCGGATGCACACCAGCCGGACCGGGTTGGGAAGTTTATCTGGGTCCGCGAGTTGATTGAAATGGCACGGGTGCCGGAAGAACGCCTGTGGCACGGGCCGAACGGGTGATAATGCTTCGATGGCCTTGTGCACATTGCTAAATCGAACAAGACGAAACCGGCGTGGTCGTGTAAAATGCCCTTTTCTTTGATTCCCGGCGAAGCAGCACGTACTCCGGACCGGGGTGGTATCCAAGTGAGGTCAAGCACATGTCGAAGGCCATTTTCGGTCGCCCCATCAACTCCGTCACCGTCGGTGGTGCCCACGTCGGCGTCGACGTCATCACGCTCCACAAAGGCAAATTGGTGCTTTTCGAGAAGCCTGGTCTGCGACCTGCCGGTCAGGACCTCGGAGATCTCTGGTTCCCGTGGGACTATCTCGACTATGGCGAATCGCCCGATCTTGCCGCGAAGCGTGTCCTGAAGCAGTGGGGCAAGGCCGAGCCGAAGGCCATGCAGTTGGTGGAAGTCTTCTCAATCGTCCCGCCCGGTGAAGACTGGCACTTGGCTTTCCAGTACGTCGCCGAACTGAAGGCACCGGCGAAGAACGGCCCGGCCGTCAAGGGCGTAAAGGTAATCGAGCAGGCACAACTTCCTCGAATGGTGGGCTGGCTACGACGTTCGGACATCAAGCGTTTTCTCTCGTTGGCTGACCGTCTCAAGTAGCGACAATAAACCCATAACATTTTTGAGAGATCTGGGCTGTTACTATAATCAGATTGTAACCCATTGTTATTAAAGTAGTTAAATAAAAAAACCGGAGGCTCCGAGGAGCCTCCGGCTATCATAGCAGCCAGCTACGCGAACTTGTGGGGGGGATGAAAGCTCGCGCAACAGCCACCTTGATACCTGACTTAAGCACCACATGTTGCGTTCAACGGAGGCCATTCATACCATTGATGAGTGAAAGGTCAAACAAAAAAACGAAATTCTATCCCGTCAGACGCTAACCCGATAACACTTCTTCAGTTATGGGCTCATAACAATTCAAAAATTAATCGAACTTCCCCAACACCGCTCTTCCTCGTTTGACAATCCATTCACCGGACTTGTTCTGGGTGGCATAGTCAATCTGAATGAACTTGCCCTTTCCCAAATTCGAAGCCGCGTTGAAGAACTTCAGGATCTCTTCAGGGGAACTCCCAGAGAATGAAACTCCATTGAGTGCCAGCAAACGGTTGTCCGGACGAAGGCCAATCACGTCCGCCGGCCCACCGCGCTTCACCGCTACCACGTATAGCCCACCCGCCGGGTCCTCATCACCGGTCGCTTTGAACATGATACCGACCAACGCCGCGGTCGAGTCTCCCAGAAAGAAGGTCTTCTTTTCTGGCAACCAGACTACGGGGGTCTTTTTGTCCACGGAGGGGTCATAAGTCACCAGTCGGGATCCTTCGCCAGAGGTCATCAGGTTGAGCGTCTGGGCACAGGGTTCCAACGTGGGGACATCAATACGCTCGGCATCAGCCAGCAATTCGTAAGGTGTAGGATCATGCGCTACAATAGAGGGCTTACGCTCCGCTGAAGCCTGTTGACGGTCCGGTTGGACCTGGTTGGACGTCTGCTTCTGCTGCTCGGTTTGCGTTGTCTGACCGGGCAATCCAAGCAGGACCGCCGTAAGGACGGCCGCCGCAGCACTCACCGTCACCGCGGATAGCCACGTCCGCCAAGGCGAGACCGGCACCACCTCGGCGTGAACGGTCGTACGCCGCGGCATGCGACGAATTCGTTTGTTTACCTTCTGACCATAGCCGGTGAAATGGGCCGCCTGGGGTTCATCCACGCTGAAATCAGAGAACGCCAACCCCAGTTCTTCCAGTTCACGGAGTTCCTGCTGGCAGGCAGCGCACTTACCCACGTGCAACTCCATCGCCTGCAATGTCAGCGGATTGCCCAAGGGGGATTCGATCGGAGCGGGTTGTTCACCACGCCGCACATCCAGCAGATCGCTCAACAGGGCCCGCGCCTTGGAACAGTCCACGACAAGTTCCATCTGAGCCATGCCTTTAATCCACCCCCTAAGCCCTACGTTGTTCATTCCACCCTGCAGGACGCGGCTCTCGGCACAACCTTCGCGGGAACTCCCCATTTGTCCGCCAACGCGGTGGTGCGTCAAGTCGCTAACTGAACTGACACAAATCCCCGCTGGGCTTGCCCATCGGTCACTTAATGAAGTATGATCCGGAAGGAGGTGAGGACGCTCATGGGTTTTTCCGACAAGCCGGTCTCGCTGGAAGACATCAAAGCCCTACTGAGTACGCGGATCCAAACGCTGCCCTGTCTCCCGCCCGTGTTGCTGGGGGTGCAGAAAGCGATCACCGAAGGCGAGGTGGGTGCACGCGAATTGGCGCACGTCATCCTAGCCGATCCGTCCCTTACGGCTCGCATCCTAAGGCTTTCCAATAGCCTGTATTACGCTCCGAATCAGAAGACTCGGACCGTCACGCAGGCGATCCTAGTCGTGGGCTTCGAGACGGTACGCAACATCGTTCTTGGGTTGAGCGTCTACGACATGCTCTCGAACCTTCCCAGGGCACAGGACTACCAGGCCGTTTGGCGGCACTGCCTCTGCTGCGGGGTCTGCTCCCGTCATTTTGCGACCAAGTTGCGGATCAACGTCCCGGAACAGGCATTGGTCGCTGGCCTGCTGCACGACCTGGGCCGGTTGGTTCTCGGGCAGTTCTTTCCGGAGCAGTACGCCGAGGTGATCCAGAAGGCTACCGAGCAGAATCTCACGTACCATCAAGCGGAGATGAAAGTGTTCAGTATTACGCACGAGGACGCAGGGCGTTGCATCGCGGAACATTGGGGTTTTCCCAGCGAGTTGACAGCCGTCGTGTCGCATCATGAGGCTTCGACGCCCGAGGAGGTGCTTCGACTGGGCACGATCCTGCAGCGCATCGTGGCCGTGGCCAATCAATCCGCGCGCTTCCTGTATCGCGAAGACGCGCGCGGCCAACCGCTGACCCCCGCGGGCATCCAGACGCTCTGCCAGCGAGGCCTGGGCATCGGCCCCGATGTGCTGCTGGAGATCTTCAGCCAGATCAAGGCGGAGGTCACGCAAACCGCGCGCATGCTGAACATCACCATCGACGAGTGGAAGTATGACGACGGCGAACCCGAAGAGACAGATGCCCGGAGTCCGCTGCATCCCGAGGAGGAACGTCTCGAATTCCTGTTGTCCTCGAGCGATCTCCTGGCCGAAACGCACCCCGTCGAAATCTACTGGAAACAGACGGTCGAATCGCTCACCCGCATCCTGAAGCTCCAATCTGCACTGTTGCTGGTTCGCGAACCGGGCGCAAACGTCCTGAAGATGCGGTTTTCTTCCGGACAGGATGGAACTGCGCGGGGATGCGCGATCCCCTTGGACGCTCCGGATGACGTCGCGGCGGTCGTGTATTTGCAGCGCAAGGCGGTCGCGGTAACGGATGCGAACCTGCATCTCTTCACACGGCCGGAAGGCAACACGGCCGGTCTGCTGGGAACCCACCGCATAGCTGCCGTGCCCGTGCATCGGTCCGGTGGCGCGGACGTTCTGGTCGTGGCCCGCGCACCGCAGGGCCACGCTTTCGAACCTTCGGAACTGCGATTTCTCTTGGCGTACGCGCGTGATCTGGCGCAGGTCCTGTGATACCGACACAGCGTGGTCATGGTGAACCACCTTGTTCATGGGTCATAGACCCTCCCGCACGTGTGCCTCGATCCGGACCAGAATGCGCGGCGCCTTGGGTCAGGGACTTCCGCGGCGCGGTATTCAGGGCCCATGATCCAATGAAGAAGGATCGACTGAATATCAAAGGGCGTTCAGTCCGACGAGTGCCGACTCGACGTCTTCCGGCGAGATTTGCTTCAGACAACCGTAGTGCCCGAAGCGGCAGGTGCGTTCCAGACACGGGCTGCACGTGATCGGTCGGTAGAGTACCTTTGTGTGGGCACCCAGCGGACCGGTGCGGTCGGCGCGCGTGGAGCCGAAGATCCCCACGGTCGGCAGGCCTAATGCTCCGGCTAGATGCATCAAGCCAGAGTCGTTGCCGGCGAAGGCGTCGCAGAGCGAGAGCAACGCGATGGCTTCGCCGATACCCGTCTCGCCGGCCGCCAGGATCGCGCCCTTTTGCTTGGAGAGCGCAGCGACCTGCTCGCACTTGGCGCGCTCGGACGGCGTCCCGACCAGGACGCATTCCGCACCGTGGTTCTCCGCCAGTCGGTCAATCAGCGCGGCGTAGAGTTCCGCCGGCCATTCCTTGGCGGGTCCATAGGCCGCCGCGACGGCCAGTGCGATCAGCTTCTTCTCGGGCCGCTCGCGTCGTTCATGCAGCCATGCGCGCATTTTCTCCCGGTGCCCATCGTCAATGTGCGGCGTGAAGTCGTTGGGATCGCCTTCGATGCCCAGCGTCTCGCGCAGCAGGAACAGGTAGTAATGGACCTGGTGCGCTTCCAGGATACGGTGCGACGGGCGGAGTCTATGGGTCAGCAGCAGACCGCGCCCGTCGCGCGCGTAGCCGACGCGAACGGGGATGCGCGCCCGCCACGTCCAGAAGGCGGACTCAAAACTGTTGGGCAGCAGCACGGCCATGTCGAAGGCCCGGTTGCGCAGTTCGGCCACCAGGTTGCGGCGATCCTTCCATCCGCGGAATCCGCGGCCGATGCGGAAGGGGATGACTTCGTTCACCCAGGGCGCGCCGTCGAAAAAGCTGGCGAGTTCGCGTTTTACAAGGATGGTGAGCCTCGCCTCGGGATACGCGCGGCGCAGCGCCTTCAGCGCGGGCAGGCTCATCACGACATCGCCCAGCCAGTTGACTTCGCGGACGAGGAGTCGTTCGACTCGGACGCGTGCAGAGGTCTTCGCTGTTGGTCCTTTGCTCATCGTCACCGCATCGTCCAAGGCCCTGCGCGTGGCGCAAGGTGAGGAAACAGGATCCGCGTCAGGTGCCGGCTGCCGTCTGTCCGACAACGAAGACCGAGGGGAGAACTCGAGCGTCGAGACGCTTGCGAGGGAGTTCAACCTTCAGTGCGAGCATCTTGGCCGCGATCTGTTTTCGCGTCACACGCATGGTGTGGACTTTAGCACGCTAACCCGCCGTGGCCAAGAGGGCTTCCAAGGCTTCCAATGGGCGCAGGATTTTCACGCGGTCAGCGGGAAGGCGCAAGGCGGCCGAAATTCGTTCCTGCCATTTGCCAAGTCGAAGAGCCGCAAGCATACGTGCGAAGGAAGGTACCTCGAGGGGTTGGTCGGCCGGTGTGGGATGAGGGTCGAGGAGTCCGTTCGTCTTGACGTAGGCCAACTGGGTGACGGCCTGCAGGAGTAAGACCATGGGTGCTTGGCGTTCGACGGCCTTGCGGGACCACGACTGAACATGTTCGAATCCAAGGCTCTGTTTTGCCTCGCGAATCAGCTCCTCAATTCTCCATCGCGCGGCATAGGCTTCGACGATGGCGGCGGGAGAAAGGTGGGGATCGGTGGAGAAGAAGTAATCGTCGTGTTGGTGCCCCGAGGGGTGGGACGTCCCAAGCACAGGAGCCAACCCCAGGCGAGAGACACAAAGTGTCCGGATACCGCCGGCGGCAGGACTCCGGAAAGTGTAAAGAGGAGTGCGGAACAAGCCGATGAAAGATCAATGGCGTGTGCCATGAGCCGTCTTGCCTCCCTGTGGTTGCCAAACCAGGAATCGGCAAGATGGCTTTTCTTTTTTACCTTATTCAGTGCCCCAGCGTGCTAAAGTCCACACTATCGGCAGCATTCTGCTTCAGCTTGGCGCAATCTAACGCAATGGATCCCCAGCTCAACCGAAGCCTGGGCCAAGCTCAGCGCAGTGGTTAGTTTTACTCGCCTCGCTTCAGGATCAGCACCCAATCCCCCTCATCCGGTCGCGCGGGCAGCGGGCACTTGTCGTTTGTGGCGGTCAATGCTGCAGAGCGCTTTGCTTCCTTGCCGTCACGCGGATTGAACCACGTTGCGGCGTAGTTTCCGGCGTCGGCTGGATCGGTGAGATTCAACACTGCGGCCGTCTTCGCGCCGCTGGCTTGCGGGAAGCGGGAAGGCTTGGAGAAACTTCAGGAAAAGGCGCTCGCCGGCAGTCTGCGCGATGGCGAACTGGCTGCGTTTCGCCAGCTCACACGCCGAAGCAGCGACGAGAGCGGCAATGCGTACCTCAGCGCCCTGCGCGCCCTGCGCAAGCGGCTGTACGCGTCGGCCACGGTCTAAGGACGCGCTAATGGGTGGTCCACGCCAAGATTGCGCGTCCCTTCATGACGGATCGCAGTTACCAGGATGCACCCCATCCGACGCGGGTCCAGGCTTTCCGCCTGACAAGCCGGCCGGCGCGCGTTACCATCCCTTTCGCTGTGGCCTGTAGCCGCTTTGCCCCACCTCCCGCACGCCGGAAACATCCACCGTCTGAACGGGAGACGCAGGACCGGATGGAGGCCGTACGCCGGGTAACACCATGACGACCTACCGTGAGATCCCGTTCAACTATACCTCCGCCGACGACCGGCGGGCCGTTTCTTGGATGCTGGGCGACGAGGTCTGGCGCAGCCTGGAGGAACTCCGGGCCCGGCGCGTCACCGGTCGTTCGGCGCGTCTGCTGATGCGCATCTTCGGCGAAATCCTGGTTCACCGACGCAATCCGTTTCTCTACCGGGAACTGACGGACGATCCGGTCCGGCGGCACCGGCTGTTCCGCGCGCTCGACGCGGACCTGCGGATCATCGAGGAGAACGCGGGCCGCGAAGAACGCGTCGCCGCCGTCACGCGCGCCTGCCGAAAGCTGCTCGACGAGTTCCGCGTGGAGATTGCCGGTCGTCCGCGCGAACGCAGGCGGATCGCCCTGGCTCTCGCGCCCATCGTCGGTCGTGAGAACGTGCTCTTCGATCCCTTTACCCTCGTCTGCCATGCCACGGATGCGACCGACTGGCGTCTGTGCCTGCCCATCGCCGTCGTGACGCCGACCGAAGAGCATCAGGTTTCACCGCTGCTTTCCGCCATCGAGAAACTGGGGCTCTACGCCATCCCCCGCGGCGCCGGAACAGGTCTGACCGGCGGTGCCATTCCGCTGCGTCCGGGTTGCGTGATGGTGAATACCGAGCGCCTTGATCGGATCGGTGGAATCCAGGAGCAGGCGTTCGTTCAGGCCGACGGACGGCGCGTCTCCGCGCCCGTGATGAGCCTGGAAGCCGGCGTCATCACCGAACATGCCATGGAGGTCGCGCAGGCGCGCGGGCTGGTCTTCGCCACCGATCCAACCAGCGCCTGGGCCAGCACGATCGGCGGCAACATCGCCGAGAACGCGGGCGGGAAGACCGCGGTGCTGTGGGGCACCTGCATCGACAACCTGCTCGCCTACCGCATGGCCATGCCGGGCGGCAAGCGGTACACCATCCGGCGCACCGACCACGCTCTCCGCAAGGTGCTCCCTGAGGACACGCTGACGTGGGAAATCCGCGACCCGGACGGCGCGCTGCAGCGCACCGTAAGCCTGCGTGGCAGCGAGATCCGCCACGGCGGGCTCTGGAAAGACATCACCAACAAAGCGCTTAAAGGTCTGCCCGGCGTGCAGAAGGAAGGCACCGACGGGATCATCACGTCGGCCGAGTTCATCCTCTACCGCGAGTATGAAGCGCGGGCGACGCTCTGCCTGGAATTCTTCGGACCGGGGATGGACGAAGCCAGCCGTGTGATCCTGGAACTGGTGCAGTCTTTCCCGAACCGCGGTGCCGAGGTGCTGCAGGCGCTGGAGCACTTTGACCACGAGTACGTCCGCGCGATCGGCTACAAGGTGAAGGCGCCGCGGGCCGAGACGCCCAAGGCGGTGCTGCTGATTGACATCGTCGGGCATTCGGCCGACGAAGTGGCGCGCGGTCTGGGGCGCATCCGCGAGATCCTTTCACGCCATGGCCAGACGCACCTCTGCGAGGCGCGGGACGACGCCGAGGCGAAGCTCTTCTGGGCCGACCGCAAGCGGCTCGGCGCCATCGCTTCACGGACGAACGCGTTCAAGCTGAACGAAGACATCGTGCTGCCGCTCGAGGCGCTGGCCGAATTCGCCCGGTTCTGCGACACGGTGAACCTCGAAGAAGAGCGCGAGGCGCAACGGCAGTTTCTTACCCGTGCGCGCGAGTTGCTGGCCCACGCGCCGCCGCAGGCCGATGCGCCATGGTTCGCCGAGAAGGCGACCGTGGCGGCAGGGGCTTGCGAACGGGCGCTGGAGAGTCTGAAGAACGCCGATGAGAACGCGCTCCGCGGTCTGGCCGTGACCCGCGCACTGCAGGAGAAGATCGCCGACGTTGTCCGGGGCTACGAACCCCTGCTGGCAACGATCGAGGCGCTCCACGCCGAAGAGCGGCGCCGACGCATCGTCATCGCCACGCACATGCACGCCGGCGACGGGAACGTGCATGTGAACATCCCGGTGCTCTCGAACGATCTGGCCATGATGCGCCGCGCGGAACAGACCGTGGACCGCGTGATGGAGAAGGTCGCCGTTCTCGGTGGCGTCTGCTCGGGGGAACACGGCATCGGTGTCACCAAGCTGCAATACCTGGCGCCTGAATTCATCGACGCGCTGGACGCCTACCGGCGCGAGGTCGATCCGCGCGGCACGATGAATCCCGGCAAGCTCTCCGACCGCGCGGCGCTGAACCACATCTACACGCCGTCCTTCAACCTGCTCGAACTGGAGGCACGCATTCTCCAGCATGGGAAACTCGGCGAACTGGCGAAGCAGATCGCCAACTGCGTGCGTTGCGGAAAGTGCAAGCCGGACTGCTGCGTCTTTCATCCGCCCCGCGGGCTCTTCTACCATCCGCGCAACAAGAACCTGGCGATCGGCGCGCTGATCGAGGCGCTGCTGTACGAGTCGCAGCGCGAGCGTTCGGCCAACTTCAAGATGCTGCGCTATCTCGAGGACGTCGCGGACCACTGTACGATCTGCCACAAATGCGCCAAGCCCTGCCCGGTGGCGATCGACACGGGCGACGTCTCGGTGCTCGAACGGTCCATCCTGGCGGCGCACGGCTTCAAGCACACCGCGCTGGCCACCCAGATGACGCTGCGTTACCTGGAAAGCCGCTCGCCGATTGTGAACGCGATCTTCCGTGCCGGCGTGGTGCGGCTGGGCGGCATGGTGCAGCGGGTGATGGCCGGGCTCGCGCGACCGATCCGGAATTCCGTGAACGCGCCCTACCCCATACAGATGCTGCGTTCCACGGTTCCTCCCGGTGACCCGAGGACGCTCAGGGACGTGCTGCCGCGCTGCGAGGCCGGCCAGGTGCTGCTCTTCGAACCGGAAGGCGAAGCGCGGGAAACGGTCTTCTACTTTCCCGGCTGCGGATCGGAGCGCCTCTTCGCGAACGTCTCGATGGCCGCGCTGCACGTGCTGATCGAACGGGGCACGCGCATCGTCATCCCGCCGCCGTACCTCTGCTGCGGCTTCCCGCATCACGCCAATGCGCAGGTCGCGCGGCACGACCGCATCGTCCTGCGCGACAGCATCATCTTCACGCAGATCCGGGAGATGTTCTCCTATCTGACCTTCCAGGCGCTGGTCGTGACGTGCGGGACCTGTCGCGAGTCGCTGGGGCACAGCGAAGCCGGGTCGATCTTCGATGCGCCAATTCTGGATGTTGCCGTATACGCCGCGCAACAGGGCCTCAAGCTGCCCGGCGGCGGGAACTACCTGTACCACGCGCCCTGCCATGACTCCATGCAGGGCACGGCCGCGGCCACGTTGAAGAGCATGGGCGACGTTCGGCTCCAGCCGGTTCCGCACTGCTGTTCGGAGGCCGGCACGCTGGCGCTCTCGCGACCCGACATCAGCCACGCGATGCTGCACCGCAAGCGCGTGGCGATCGAGGAAGGCCTGAAGGAGACGGCGGCCGGACAGGTCATGCTGACCAACTGCCCGTCGTGCCTGCAAGGCCTGGGCCGCCATGGCAGCTTGGTGCGTCCGCGGCACATCGCGGTGGAGATGGCGCGACTGTTGAGCGGCGACGACTGGCTGACACGCTTCCGTCAGCAGGCCGCGCGGGCGATACCGATCCGGTTCTGACGACGATGGGCCTACCGCCGCAACTGCGACGGCGGGTATCCGGTGTGCGCCTTGAACGTCCTCGAAAAGTGGAATTCGTCGCTGAAACCCAGGCGCAGCGCGGTCTGCCGCACCGTCAGTCCCTCTTCTTCCAGCATCCGTCGCGCCCGCCGTATGCGCTCCCGCAGGAGGTACTGATGCGGTGAAAGGCCGAGTTCCTTCTTGAAACGGTGCGAGAGGAACGAAGGCGACTTCTGTACCATCTCGGCCATCTCGTTGAGCGAAATGGACTCGTCGATGTGTGCGCGAATGTACTCGCGGAGGCTCTCCGCCCAAGGCGCCTCGCGGTAGCGGATGACCTGGTTCTGGATGAGGTACTCGCCGAAGCACGCCAGGAGCTCCGCCAGGTACTCGACCGCATCGGCCTTGTAGACCGGCAGCGCCTGAAAGAGCCGCTCCTGTGCCTTGGTGTGCCGCGCGTACGGTTTCCGGTCCGGCATGCGGATCTGACCGAAGACGAGGGCGCCCAGGTACAGGCCACGTTCATCGTGCAGTGGGACAATGCCTTCGGTGAGCCCGTTGTGGCAGCGGTAGATCAGGTAGCGCCGGCCGTGACGCGCCTGGCGGATGTGGCTCCGGTCGCATTCCGTGCAACGTTGGTCGAACGCGCGGCGCTTGCGCAACGTTCGGCAGTACGCCGAGTTCCGTCCCACGTCGAACTCGGCCAGCAACCGGTCTTCGGTGTCGTACAACACGATCCGCACGCCGATTAGCGAGTTCAGCATGTGGAAGATCTGGCGCACCCGTTCACCGCGTATCGCATACTGCAGCATCGGACGGTCCCCCCGATTGAAAGTTGACGACCACCGCGAAGGCACGAGGAGCACAAAGGTCCATGCCGAGAGATCGGGTGAGACTTCGAGTGCCTCGCATTCTCGGGCGGCCATCCGGTGTGGCGCGTGCCTGATTATACATGATCATGCCGGACCAGCCATTCCTTCCGGGGCCTTCGATTATGTATAGTTCATCCTGGATCAAGGGGGCCAAACGTATGTTGGAGCATGTAAAAACTGGCGAATGGGCCGATGCCGCGACGGCCGTCTGCTGTCGGCGGGAAGCGCCGGACACCGGGACGCTGATGCGCCGCGCCTGGCGATTGGGCACCTGCATCCCCGCCTTCAACATACCGTACCTGCCGATGATGGGACCGGTCGTGCGGGCGCTGCGGGATGCGGACAGCTTTGGGCTGATTATGGTCGCGCGTCTGGAGTGGGAGAAGTTCCAGTCCGGGAGCCTGGAGGCCATCCGTGACGAATACGAACGCGTCAAGGACCCGCGTCACACCCGCCTGCACCTCGATCACGTACCGGTCATCGACGAGGCGGATGCACGGGTGGACTATGAGGAGATCATCGGGCGGGCCCTGATGGCCGGCTACGAGTCCGTGATGGTCGATGCTTCCCGGTTGTCGTTGACGGAGAACATCGCCTGCACGCGCCGGGTGGTGGATCGGGCCCACGCTGCCGGCGTGCCGGTCGAAGCCGAACTGGGCGCGATCCTGGGCCACGAAGCTGGACCGCTGCCGCCTTACGACGAGTTGTTCGCCTCGGGCCGGGGATTCACCGATCCGGAGGAGGCCCTGCATTTCGTTCGCGAGACCGGGGTGGACTGGCTTTCCGTAGCGATCGGCAACGTGCACGGCGCCATCTCTGCCGCGCGCGTGCAGAAGAAACTGGAGGCGCGCCTCTCCATCGAACGCCTTCACGAAATCCGCGACGCAACGGAGATTCCGCTGGTCCTGCATGGCGGTACCGGTATCCCGCCATCGTACATCCTGGATGCCGTCCGGCACGGCATCTGCAAGATCAACGTAGCCACCGCGATCCGTCAACCTTACGAGTGCTGTATGAACCGTTCGCTCGACGAGGCCCGAACAGGCGTCTACCGCGAAGTCCTGCGTCTGCTCCATGAGGAACTGCAGCTCGCAGGCAGCGCCACGCGACTGCTCGGTAAGGCAAGAACGGTGTGATGTGCCACAGAGGACACCCAGGAGATCCAGCATGCGCCCCGTGACGTTCGCGCTCTTCTTCGGTAACCGCGGTTTCTTCCCCGAAGCGCTGATCGCCGGCGCGCGCAGGGAGATGCAGGCCGTGCTGAAAGAGGCCGGTTACGATGCGTTGATGCTCGACGCCGGCGCCACGCGGTACGGCGCCGTGGAATCGCCGGAAGAAGGACGCACCTACGCACGTTTTCTCGACGAACACCGCGGCCGGTTCGACGGCGTGATCCTCTGCCTACCGAACTTCGGCGACGAGACCGGTGCCGTGGCGGCGCTACAGGACGCGGGCGTACCGATCCTTGTCCACGCGTATCCGGACGAGAAGGACAGGATGGGCTTCCAGCACCGCCGCGACGCCTTCTGCGGCAAGTTCTCGGTCATGGATGTCCTCAGCCAGTACGGCGTGCCGTTCACAACCTTCCAACCGCACACGGTGGCCCCGTCGACGGCGGAGTTCCGTAAACACCTCGGCTGGTTTGCCGCCGTCTGCCGCGTTGTGCGGCGCATGCGCCGGCTCACCATCGGCGCCATCGGCGCACGTACCACGGCCTTCAAGACGATCCGTTTCGACGAACTCACACTCCAGCACGCCGGCATCACCACCGAGACGCTCGACCTGTCGGACGTCTTTCTGCGTGTGCGCGAGGTGAAGGAGAGGAGCGACGCCTTCCGCGCGAAGGCGCAGCGGCTGAGGGCCTGCACGCGCTGGCAGGGCGTTCCCGACGTGAAGTTCAGCTGCCTCGTGCGCCTGAGCGTGGTTCTGGACGATCTCATCCGTGAGTACGCCATGGATGCGATCGCGTTGCGCTGCTGGATCGAGATCGAACGCGAACTGGGTGTCGCGCCTTGCATCCTGCTGGGTGAATTGAACGATTGCGGCATCCCGGCCGCCTGCGAACTGGACGTCTGCAATGCCGTGGCCATGACCGCACTGGCGGCGGCATCCGAGAAGGCGGCGACGTGCCTCGACTGGAACAACAACTACGGTGACGATCCGGACCGCTGCATCCTGTTCCATTGCGGACCGGTGCCGCCGAGCCTGATGGCGGGCAAGGGCCGCGTGATCGACCACCCGATGTTCGCGAAGGCCTTCGGTAACGGCTGCGGTTTCGGCTGCAACGTCGGGCGCATTGCGCGTTCGCCCATGACCTTCTGCAGCACCAAGACGCAGGACGGCAAGCTGCACTACTACCTCGGCGAAGGAGCGTTCACCGGCGAGCCGATCGCAAAGGACTTTTTCGGGTGCGGCGGCGTTGCGCACATCAAGGATCTGCAGCCGAAGCTCGAAGTCATCGGTCACCAGGCCTACCGGCATCACGTCGGCGTGACGTTCGGCCATGTGGCCGTGCCGGTGCGCGAGGCGTTCGCGCACTACCTGAAGTATCGAGCAACGGAGTTTGAGTGATCATTGGCCATTCGTCATTGTTCATCGGGCCGGACACGGACGGGGCGTCTACCTCTGTCGTGAGGCAAATGAACAATGAGAGGTGAACCATCGAGGAACTGCTCCATGTCCCTGCTTGGAATCGACATCGGCACCACGCAGTGCAAGGCCGCGGCCTTTTCGGTCGAGGGCCGGTGTCTGGCGCACGCAGTGCGCGAGTATCCGACGCTGCACCCGGCGCCGGGTCGCGCCGAATTGGACAGCCGCGGGGTCTGGCGGAACGTCCGCACGGTCATTTCCGAGGTGGCTTCGCAGACCGGACGAGATCCGGTCACGGCGCTGTGCGTCAGCGCGATGGGCGAAGCGTTCGTGCCGGTGACGCACGACCGCCGGATCTTGGCTTCGAGCATTCTTTCCAGCGACACCCGCGGATCCGAATATGCAGAGGCGTTACGGGAAGCCTTTGGGCAGGAAGCCTTCTACCGGATCAATCCGAACCTGATCGGCCCGCAGTACACGCTGCCCAAGCTGATGTGGCTGCGCGAACACGACCCCGGACTGTTCCGGCGCGCCGATCATTTTCTGCTCTGGAGCGACTTCGTAAATTTCATGCTCGGCTGCGAACCGGCCTGCAACCGGTCGCATGCAAATCGCACGCTGCTCTTCGACATGGAGACCACCGACTGGGCTGCGCCTCTGCTCGACTGGGCCGGCATTGACCGTAACCGTCTGGGACGGGTCGTGCCGGCAGGATGTATGGTGGGTATCGTTGCCGACACGATTGCCGCCGAGTTGGGGCTTCCGCGCAACGTCCGTGTGATTTCCGGCGGACACGATCAGTGTCTGAACGCGCTGGGGTGTGGCTGCATTTCGGCCGGCAAGGCGGTCTGCGGGATCGGCACGTACGAGTGCCTGACGCCGGTTTTCGAAAGGCCGCGCGATCCTTTGGCGCTCCTTCGCGAGCGGCTCAACATGGAGCACCACGTGCTGCCGGAACTGTATGTGGCGTTCCTCTTCAACCAGTCGGGCTGTCTGGTGCGCTGGTTCCGCGACACATTTGCAGCGGCCGAGGTGGGGGCGACCGACGATCTGTACGCCAAGCTGAATGCGGAACTTCCCATCGAACCCACCCGCCTGTTGGTCTTGCCGCACTTCGATCCGCCGCCGTGGCCGGAGTACCTCACGGACACGTCCGGCGCCATTCTGGGGCTGAAGCTCAGCACGACCCGCGGTGAGATTCTGAAGGCGATCATGGAGGGTGCGACCTTCCATTTCGTGGAAGGCATCGCGGCGTTGCGTCGAATGGGTATCGACACCACTGAATTCGTCGCGTCGGGCGGCGGGGCTCGTTCGGACGCATGGTTGCAGATCAAGGCGGACATCTTTGGGGTGAAGTTTGTTCGACTGAGTTCAGCGGAGTGTGGCCTGACGGGTGCGGCGATGCTGGCGGGACTGACCACGGGCGTTTACGCCTCGCCCGCTGAAGCGGTCAGCGTTCATGTCCGGAGAACGCGCGTTTTCGAACCCGATGCTTCCCGCCATGAGCAGTATGTGGAATTGGGCGCGCGCTACCGGAAGTTGCTGCCCTCGCTTGCCCCGCTGCTCGGAAGGCTGGAACCCGTTCCGTCCATCGACCCCCGCATCCAGTATGCCCGGCGCCACGAGGCTTCTCAGAGCGCCGCGCACTGACCTATCGGTAGTTGGCGGGGCTGTAACAGACGCTCTAGTTCGCTGGCATGCAATGGAAAGAGTTATGGACGATCCGGGGCGCGGTTCCCTTTCCGTGGTCGGCTGTGATCGGCGTGTTGCCGATCCTGCTGATCCTGGCGCTGTGGGCTTACGCCACGGCGGGGAAACCCGAAAAACGCATGATCCACCCCATGCAGTTGCCCAGCCCGGGGGAGGTTGTCGTCCGGGCACCTGAGTTGTGGCGCGGGCCGCCAACGACGTGCGGCGGGCTGCCCGTGCCACGCGAACGCACGGCACGTCCGAGGATGCACCCAAAACACTGACGGAGTGGACGTTCGGGCTTGCATCCTCTCGCGGGTCTGCTAAAGGCTACGTGGCGGCCCCGAACACAGGTGGATTCATGGCGACGGCGCAACAATCTCCTCAACTGCAATCTTCGCCACCGCGTGGGGGCCAGGACGACCTGTCTGCAGAGGACGCGGCGCCTATCGGTCGGCTGCTGGTCAGGGCTGGTGTCGTCACGAAGGATGTCGTTGATGCTGCGCTGGCCGTGCAGCGGAAGTCCTTCCGTCCGCTGGGCCGGATCCTGCGTGAAGAACACAACGTCTCGCCCGAGGCGCTTGCCGAGGCCTTGCGCCGCCAGAAACACATCCCGCGCGTATTCCTCCGCTTCTTTCCCATCGATGTCCAGGCGTTGCGGCTGATCGATCGGAAGCTTTGCGCGGAGCAGGAAATCGTGGTTTTTGAGCGTCTGGGCAGCCTGCTCTGCCTGGCCCTCTCGAATCCCTCGCGTCGCGATCTCATCCAGCAGGTCCGGACGCAATCGACCTTCGAGATCGCGCCGTTTCGCGCTCCGTGGGAAGATATCCAGAAAGTGCTGAAAGATCACGCGTAGCTTAAGCTACGTGTCTTCGTTATCCCTTCGGCTCCTGTCCCTTACCTCATTTTAAAGCCCAACCCTTTTTCCATTAGGCAGTTATCGCTGCAGAACCCTTCTAGAAACGACGATATCCGAACCGATTGCTGCTCGGAATCAGAGGGTCCTGTGGTGCTGAAGTTGCGCTGTAACACTTCAATCTGGAAAGGGTTAGTACTCCTCGTTTGTCTTGCGGGCCTGCCGGCCGAACATGCGCTGGCTCTTCAGGAGCAGGAACACCCCGGTCTGGCTGAACGTCTGGCCGCAGCCGTGGTTGCCATAGAAGGGCGAACGGCCAACGGAGAGCGCTGCTATGGGGCTGGAGTCGTCGTCTCTCCGGACGGCCTGATCCTATCCTCCCTCACCGCCGTTCCACAGCAGGTAAAAGCCGTCCAGGTCACGTGGGCCGATGGGAGTTCCTCCCGGGCCACGATCGTTTTTTCCGTAGTCCAGACTGAGACCGTGCTGCTTCAAGTTCAGCGGAGTTCACTCCCGTACTTGTGCGTGGGTTCGGCGGGTTCCGTCGAAGTCGGCGCACCCGTCCTCGCAGCCGGGAATCCTCACGAAACGCTGCGGCGCGACGGACAGGTTTTCGTGAGCAGCGGGAGCCTGACCGGGCGCTACGTCGCGACGAGCGAAGACCGGGCCAGTCGCTATCGCGGCGAGGTCCTGGAGACCGATGCGGCCGTCAATCCGGGGTGTGATGGTGGGGCTCTGGTTGACGCTCATGGCCGTTTGATCGGCGTTTTGAGTCTCTGTTACACGCGTGCGCGCTGGATGGGGACGGCGATCCCCATTGAACGCATCCTGACGGCATTGCCACCGGAAGAGCGCGAACGATTGAGCCACCGTGGAGGACAGGACGGCGCTCCCGAGGGCCTTTCCTCACTTCTTCGTCAGGCGGCCACGCCGACCTCGGCCGCGTTGGTTCGCCTGGAGTTCCATCGTGAACCTGAAGCCGAGTGGGCCTCCGAGAAGTCGTCGGCACCGCGCGCTGCAACGGTGTCGCAGGACGCGGGTGAATCGACGCTGGCACGCAGGCCCGAGACAGACGCGACTGGACTTTCGATCGAGCCCCGGGGCACGGTGTTGACGAGCGCGCTGAACCTGGAAGGCGCACGCGGGCCGGTCACCGTGGTGTTGCCGGACGGACGCCGCTACCGCGCCAGGATCCGTGGTCGACACGTGGACTTGGACCTTGCTGTCTTGAAAATCGAAGGGATGAAGAAGGGGGATCCGTGGCCGGTTGCGACGCTGGTTCCGACGGCCGGTCTGCGCGCGGGTTCCTTTATCGGAATCACGGGCGCGCCGCCACAAACGTCGACGGAGCCGACCTTCACCGCGGGGATCGTCAGCGCGTCGAGCCGGTTCGGCGGTCTGGCTGTGCAGGTGGATGCGAAGACCAACTACGGGAATGCCGGCGGACCGGTGACCGATCTGCGGGGACGCTGCCTCGGCATCGTCACCCAGGTGGGCACACGGAAGTGCTGGGGTCAGAGTTCCGGCGTGGGGTTCTTCGCGCCGGCCGAGAAGATCCTGAGCGTCCTGGACGAGTTGCTTGACGGAAAGACGCTGCGCGTTCCCGGTCAAACGTCACTGGGTGTACTACCGGCCATCGGTGAAAACGACCGAGAAGGCGTGAAGATCGGTGTGGTGGGTCGAAACACACCCGCCTCGCGTGCCGGCCTGCGTGAAGGCGACCTGGCGACGGCCGCTGACGGCCAACCGGTTCGCAGTTGGTCCGGGCTCGTGAGGATCCTCAATGCGCATCGACCGGGTAGCGAGGTCCGCCTGCAGATCCTGCGCGGGGCGGAGGTCATCGTAGTCCCGGTCGTGCTGCGCGGGGAGGAGTGACGCGTGGCTCGAGGCGCGTGGAACACGTCTGGCCTGCCGAAAGGCCGACGCAGCCCCCTCCGTTGGATGGCCGGTTTCACGTGTGTGATCTTGAGCGCCGCTCCGGGCGCGGAGTTCGTCGAGACCCGCGCCTGCGCTCCGGTGGAGGCACTGGCCCGGGCGTGCGAAGCCGAGGCGCGTCTGCAACAAGCCATCGAACGCTGCCAGGCGGCTTTCGTCTTTGTGGGCGGCGGTTCGGGCGTGTGCATTTCGTCCGATGGTTATGTCTTCACGAACCACCATGTTATCCAGCGGCACACGACGTGGAATCTGCGGGTCTTTGGCGTTGACCGACATCACACCGCCGATGTCGTGGGTATCGATCCGATGGGTGACGTGGCGCTTCTGAAGATTCGCGATGCGCGCGATCTGCCCTTTGTCGAGCTGACCGTTCCGACCTCCGTTCGCACCGGGCAGATGGTCCTGGCGCTGGGCGATCCCTTCAAGCTGGGCGACCAGGACGGTCCTCCCAGTGCCGGTCTGGGGACACTCTGCGCGCTGCACCGCTACCAGAACGATCCGCGAACACCCGCGACCAGTTTCTTCGCCGACGCGTTGCAGACCGACGCAGCGGTGAATCCGGGATCGTCCGGCGGTCCGCTCTTCGATCTCAAGGGACGGCTGCTCGGAATCACCGGCCTCATCATGTCGAGGTTCGGCGGCAAAGCGAACAGCGGCATCGCGTACGCCGTGCCGGCCACCCAGTTGGCGCGGTTCCTGCCGTTGCTCAAGAGGGCCAACGGGAGTGCCGTGCACCACGGAACGTTGCCCGCCGGTCTGGGTCTGGGATGGGAACGGACTGAAGTGACCGATACGGGCGGAGCCATGGTCGAATCGGTCGAGGCCCGCAGCCCGGCGGAGCGGGCGGGATTCCGTGCGGGTGACCGGATCGTGAAGGCCGATGGCGAAGAGGTAACAGGCCCCTACCGTTTGACCGGCATCGTGCAAAGCCGACCCGAAGAAACGACGGTGAGTTTCGAGATCCGGCGCGAAGCGCAGCGGGTCGACGTGACCTGTGTTCTGCCAAGGTACTCGCGCGAATCGAAGTGACCGGCGGCACGGGCGCATCGCACGCGCAATCGTAGCTCGGCCGGCGCAAACGACCGACTTGCGAGTACGATTCTGCGCCCTTCGCGTGCCGAACACCATCGGGTGCCACCAACGGTACCGGTGTGCCCCGCTACTCCAGCGGCATTTCCTTGGGAACCAGCACGACCCCGTTCGATGAAAGGGAGAAGCGACGGGCATCCGACTCCGGGTCGTAGCCGATCATGGTTCCTTCGGGGATGTGAACGCCCTTGTCGATGATCGCCCGGCGCACCTTGGCATACCGGCCGATATCGACGCCTTCCATCAGGATCGAGTCTTCGACGAGGCTGAAGCTGTTCACGCGCACCTGGGGCGAGAGCACAGAGCGTTCGACACGTCCCCCCGAAATGACCGTGCCGTGGGAGACCACGCTGTCGACGGCCGAGCCGACGCGCGCATCGATGCCGGTCTCGTTGTGGATGAACTTGGCCGGCGGCATCCGGTCGTAGTAGGTATGGAGCGGCCAACTTTCGTCGTACAAGTTGAACAAGGGATCCGCCTTGATCAGTTCCATGTTGGCCTCGTAGTAGCTGTCGCGCGTTCCGACATCTCGCCAGTAGGGCACTTCCTTCTTATTCTCATCCTTGAATGGATAGGCGAAGACCCGCGCCCCTTCTTCGACCATTTCGGGGATGATGTTCTTGCCGAAGTCATGGGCGGTATCGCGGCGGGCATCGCGTGAAACGCGCCGGACCAGTTCCTCGGTGTTGAAGACGTAGATGCCCATGCTGGCCAGACAGTGCTCGGGATCGCCCGGAATCGTGGGCGGGTTGGACTTGGGTTTCTCGACGAAACCCTTGATCCTCAACTGCTCGTCGACTACGGCGATGCCGAGCTGGCTGGCTTCGCTCTTCTTCACCGGAATGCAGGCTACGGTCAGGACCGCCTCGCGCTGCGCGTGCAGACGGACCATCGCGCCGTAATCCATTTTGTAGATGTGATCGCCGGCCAGGATCAGGACACGGTCAGGCTTCTCGCGCTCCAGCGTATAGACGTTCTGGAAGATGGCGTCCGCCGTACCCAGATACCACGTGTTGCCCATGCGCATCTGAGGCGGGAGGATATGGAGATACGAACCGCGCACGGGGTGGTTGAAGACGGGACTCCACCCGAGAATAAGATGCCGGTCCAGGGAGAACGATTTGTACTGCGTCAGGATGTAGATGCGCGGACAGCCGGAATTCAGGCAATTGGAGAGCGTGAAGTCGATGATCCGGTAAATGCCGCCAAAAGGAACCGCAGGTTTCGCGCGGTCACGGGTCAGCGGATAAAGGCGTTCGCCTTGCCCGCCGGCCAGGATAATGGTCAGCGTATCCCTCAACAGAGTGCTCGCAGACATGGCTACGGAATCCTTTCGTATCCACAGCGGACAGCGGAACCTTCTGGCACCTATTTATGCTGTCGTGGCGGCATGGCAAGGGGCGTTTGGTGATTCGCAGGTACGCGGGGGTCCACGACCGCTCAGAGCTCCTCGTTGGCGTGGTTGGCCTCTTCCAGGCTCGAAGAACCGACCGTGTCGAGCCTTTCTATCAGACACCGGTCGTCCCGTGTTTGCTGCGCCCGACCTGTAACGCATTGAAATCATCGGGAGATACGGACGCTGGTGCCATCCGGACGCTGGCGCCATCGGCCCATCGCACTTGCAATCGTCGTCAACATCGCAGATCGGCGAGTACCGCCGGACGTGAACAACCGGCTTGCGGGTACGATTACAAATAGGACGGCGGCCAGAGATATCTCAACAGGACCCCCTTTCTATGGTATCCCTATTACGAGGACTTGCTCTTGGAGGACTTCCCATGGCTGACGAGGTAGAAGGACAACCCGGAGAGGGTTTGATCCTTCCGGGCACTGTCGCGGCGGCGCTCAGTCGCTACGACTATGTGGTCCGGCACAATCTGCTCTGGGAAGCGGCCGCGTGGTCTTTCCTCGCGCTGCTTGGCTTCTTCACCTGCGCTGCCTTGGTGGATCGTTTCCTGGAACCTGCCGACGGGTGGCGCCAGGGCATGGCGATCATCGGCTATCTGGGCGTGTTCGTGCTGGCGGTGCTGCTGTCGCGCCGTGCGTTGCGCAGAGCTACGCCGGCGGAGATTGCGCTGGCCCTGGAATCCCGGGCCGACTTCTCGGTACACGAGGAGCTGATCTCGACGGCGGTCGAACTGGCCGAGCGGAAGCGGAATGAAGGCGTTTCGCAGGACATGATGGAGTGCGTAGCGCTGGAGGCCGAGGAGATTCTCAAGGAGTTCGACGTCGAAACGGTCGTAGACCGTTCCGGCGTGCGTCGGGCGATGAAGTGGACCGGCGGAGCGATTGCGGTGGGGCTGGTGCTCTGTCTCATTCCTTCGCTGATGCTGCCGGGTTTCTATGCACGGGCCATGACGCCGTGGCTCAACTGGGCGCGTCCCAGTCGCACGCAGATCGAGGTGCCGACGGGCGATCGGACGCTGGCGCAGGGCGAGCGGCTGAACATCGAGGCCGTACTGCGTGGCGAACGCGCGAACGAGTGTTTTTTGGAAGCGCGCGAGGAGCGCGGCTCGTGGCTGCGCGTGCAGATGGTCGGCCGTGCGAGGGATGCGGCCTGGTTCGACCACACGACCAACCCGCTGAACGCGACGTTGTACTACCGCGTTCGCGCCGGCGATGGCCTCTCGCGACAATACGAGATCAAGGTGCTTCCGCGGCCGGAACTGGCGGGCCTGCGGGTCACCGTGCATTACCCCAAATACACCCAGCGGCCGCCGACGACGATCGCGCAAAGCGGCGGCGATCTGACCGTCCTGAAGGGTTCGCGCGTCGAACTGGAAGCGCAGTCCACGACGCCGCTCGACGCCGGTGCGCTGGAATTTGTCGGCGAGCGGACCGTTTCGATGACGGTCAACGACCGACGCGGCGTGGCGACCTTTGTCGTCGAAGAGGACGCCAGTTACCGCATCCGTCTCCGTTCGAAGGACGGCGTGGGCAACCCCGATTCGCCGGTCTTCAAGATCCGTGCCGTGCCCGACAAGCCGCCGACGGTCGACGTGGTGAAGCCTTCGACGGATGAAGTGGTGGATCCCGCCGATCTGCTGGGCCTGGAAGTGCGCGCCGAGGATGACTTGGAAATTGTCCGGATGACGATGGTCTTGAGCGGCGATGAAGCCAATATCAAGCTGCCGCTGCCCAAGCCGCAGGATGCCACGCGCGTCTGGCTGCTGGCGCAGCCGTTCTCGCTGGCGGGCTTCTTCGCGACGGAAGGCGAGAGTGTCCGTTACTACATCGAAGCCGAAGACTCGGCCGGTCAGGTGGGCCGCTGCAAGGAACGCCGGTTGCGGCTGACGGCCGCCGGCGGCGGGCAGTACCGCGAACTGATAGAGCAGTTCAGCGAGGCGCAGAAGAGCCTGACCCGCGCCCGCGAGCTGCTGGCTTCGACCGACAAGGAAGCTCGCGAGCTGCGTCAGCTTTTCCGCCCGGAGGACATGAATGTCAATGCCGGCGAGATGCTGATGCTGGAGCAGGCGCAGCATCGCATCGCGCAGGAGCTCCAGTTCGCCAAGCTGAACATCGACGACGCATTGAACGTTGCCGAGGCCGGCGCGTTGCGGCGTCTGTTGGAAGGCCTGCGCAACGCGCTCGACCGCTGCGACACCGTCGACATGGATGCGCTGCGGGAAGGCGCCGGCCACCTGCGTTCGCAAGAGGCGGAAGAACAGCTTCGCGGTCTACACGCGATCAATGCGCTTTCGCCGAACGTGGCGGAACGGGTGACGTTCTGCCAGGGCGTGTTGACGGCGGGTCACCGCTACGTCGGCGGCGCGTTGCTGGCGCAGCAATCGCACGACCAGTTCCTTTCGCAGCAGCGCCTGTCGCCCATCCTGATTGGCTCGGCCGGCTGGTCGCAGGGCCAGCAGGCGATGCCCGGTCTGCTGGGCGAGTACTTTCGCGGAACGAACTTCGAGAGCTTGGTCCGGCGGACCGTGGACACGCACTTCGACATGACCGAGCAGGACCTGCCGCAGGTCGGTCGCGTGAACTTCTCCGTGCGCTGGCAAGGCCAGGTGCTGGCCCCCAAGGAGGGTCCCTATCGCTTCCGTGTCATCATTGACGACGGCGCTCGGGTGAAGGTGGACAACCAGCCGGTCATCGATGCGTGGAGGATGCAGGGCGCGACCCCGTACGAGGGCGAGATCAACCTGAAACAGGGTTGGCATGACATCGTCGTCGAGTTCATGCAGGGTAGCGGTGGCTGGATGTTCAAGCTGGAACGTTCGGGTCCCGACATCAAGATGGATGCCATTCCGCCCCAGCACCTGCGTACGTTCGGCGCGAAGCTCATCGGCACGTCGGCGGAGAGCCTGGTATCCGCGATGTCGCGCGCCGCCAGCCAAGAGAGCACGGAGCAGGCGCTGATCGGCCTCCACACGACCATCGCCTCCGCGCGCACGCAGCCCAAGGACTACCTGGCGTTGGCCCAGCTTGGACCGGAAATCGATCCGCACGGCCAGAATGAAAGCCGCGCCTGGGACACGGAAATCACCAGCCAGACCGCCGCGCTGGGCGATCTGACCAGGATCACCGCGGATGCCGCGTTGCCCCTGGGCCTCTGGCACAGTCAGGCCAAAGGGTGGGAAGACCGCTACTGCGGCGTGCGTGACCGCTACCGCCAGATGATGGAGGAGTACCTGCGCAAGATGGGCGCCGAGGCCTTTCAGATGGCCGGCCGGCTGCGCGACCTGAGCGACAAGGCCGAGCGCATGGTCAAGGCGCACAACGAACTGAGCAGGTTGGTGCACAGCAACGATCCGGAGAAAAACGAGAAGATCGCCCAGCAGGCCGCTTTGATTCGGGTGCTGGCCGAGGCGCTGCCCAAGCAGGCTGACCAGATTGCCATGGATTTCCGTGAAGCCTCCCGCGATTCCTCCCGCTCGCTGCAGGAACGCGCCGCCTTCCAGGCGCTGGCGGAAAAAGCCGAAGACATGACGCAGGAGTCCATCGAGGAACTTGAAAGGGCCGTCAACGAAGCCAAACAGGACGAGGACCTGATCAAGGAACGCAAGGAGAACGGCCGCGACAAGATCGACGCACTGGCACAGAAGGCCAAACGCCAGGCCGAACAGCTCGCCGCGGAGACCGAGCAGGTCGAGCGCACCGCGCGCCTTCGCGACGCATTGCGGGAAGAGGCCAGGGCCGCGGCCGATGCCAAGCAGGCGCTGGGCCTGAAGGAATCGCGCCAGGCGGCCATACAGCAGGCCGGAGCCGCGCGCGACCTGGCGAACGTGCGCAAGGAAGTCCAGGCCGCCGCCGTGGAAAAGGAAAAACTCGTCGGCGGCGAAGCGCTCAACCTCGCCCATCAGGCCGCCAACACCGATCCGCTGAAACGCGCCGAGGATCTTCTCGCCAGACAGGCGGCGCAGGCCCGTGGTGCCAAGGACACGCCGGCGCCGACCGCCGACGAGAAGCGTGACGTTCAGGGCGAACTGGACCGTCAGGCGGACTTGGCCGGGAAGGCGTCGGCTGCGTTGGACAAGCGGCTCGGCGAACTCGCTCAGCAGTTCAGGCCCGAATCGCTGGCCGAGGCGCTCAAGAAGGCCGCCGCGGAGGAACAACAGGCGGCACAAGCCGTGGCCGACCACGCACCCAAGACCGAAAGCGCGGTGGAGCAGGCCGCCCGGAAGGCCGAAAACGCCACGCGCAAGGTCAATCAGGCCGCTGAACGACTGGGCCTGGAAGCCGCCCAGAAACGCACCGTCGCCCAGCAGAACAACGACCGCACCACGGCGGAAGATCAGGAGAAGCTGCAGGCCGCCGTCAAGCACGCCGCCAAACACGCTGTCGCCGATGCCGAGAAGGCGATTAAAAAGGCCGCCGGTCACCAGGACAAGCCCAAGCGGAGCGACGCCTCGAAGAAGTCTAACGCAGCCGCCCATCAAGGCGCCGCCAAACACGCCGCCGCCGAGGCCAAGAAGGCGTCCGAAAAAGCCGCCGGTCACCCAGGCCAGCCCAAGCCGAGCGACGCCTCGGCGAAGCCCGCCCATCAAGGCGCCACCGCCGATGCCAAGAAGGGGTCCGGAAAAGCCGCCGGCCACCCAGGCCAGCCCAAGCCGAGCGACGCTGCGGCGAAGCCCGCCCATCAAGGCGCCACCGCCGAGGCCAAGAAGGGGTCCGGAAAAGCCGCCGGCCACCCAGGCCAGCCCAAGCCGAGCGACGCTGCGGCGAAGCCCGCCCATCAAGGCG
>CAYSBP010000009.1:0-31573 GCA_964429255.1 uncultured Planctomycetia bacterium | reverse complement strand
CTAGTGGTCCGTCACATTTGAACGGCGATCTGGTCCTCTTCCAAGGTGACTCATTAGAGCCAATACCGCATCTGGTACGCGGCCGAATCCAGCAGCGTCTGCCACCACGGGCGGGCTTCATGTTCGTCCAGCGTGAGTTCACGGCATTGCTTCAAGTCCGCCAGGTTCTGTTCGCGCAGTCGGGCGGCGAAGTCCGCATCGGCCAGCACGATGACCACTTCCAGGTTATGGAACAAGCTGCGATGGTCCAGGTTGTAGCTGCCGACGACGCTCCACGCGTCATCGATGACGGCGGTCTTGGCATGCAGCATCGTCTCCGGCCACTCGAAAAGCCGTACGCCGCCGGCCAGCAGTTCGCCATACAGCGCTCGGCTGGCCATCGCCGCCACCGCCACGTCGTTATGTCGCGCCACCGCGACGGCAACCTTGACGCCGCGTTGGACCGCCCTCAGCAGCGCGCGCCGGATGCCGCGATCGGGAATGAAGTACGCGTTCTCGATCAGGATGTAGCGATGGGCGTTCCGGATCGCATGCAGGTACGCGCGCCGGATGCGCCGCCGATGTCGAAACTCCTGATTGCTGACGACTTCCACCGCGACGCTTTCTTCGCGTCGACCAATCCCCTGCCCGGTATCACACGCGACAACGGTCGCGACGCTCCGCTCCCGGGACTTGTTACGCAGCAGCGCGTCCTCTGTTTTCACGGCCCCCTCGGCAAGGAACTGCTGCCGGCCCAGGCGCCAGCCCTGCCCAAAGACGGCTTCGAGTTCCAGTGCCACCCGGACGCCATCCAACCGCACGTGCGTGTCCCGCCAGCCGCCTCCACCATCTTCACGAGACGCATAGTCGTTGGAAATGTTCAATCCGCCACTGAAGGAGACCCGGTGGTCCACGATCAGGATCTTGCGATGGTCGCGCCGGTTCAGTGCCCAGCTCGGACGCCACAACCGCAGGGGGTGAAAGACGCGGACATGAACGCCGGCCGAGAGGAGTCGCTCGACGTAGCGTGGGCTGAGCCCCAGGGAGCCGACGTCGTCGTAGAGCAGCCGAACACGACAGCCACGCTTCGCCGCGGCGCAGAGCGCTTCGCTGAAACGTTCACCGGTCCGGTCGGATTGCAGGATGTAGGTTTCCAGATCGACGGTTTCGCGGGCGTTCCCGATGGCGTCGAGCATGTCCGGATAGGCCTGGCGCCCGTCGATCAGAAGGCGGGCCGCCTCTGCGTGGATGAAGCTGTCTGCGTGGCGGCCGTAATCCGCGATGATCTGCTCAAAAGATAGTCCGGGCGACGGTGCGGCGTCCAGCGTAAACGGGCCCGGTGTTACCGGCTTGAGCCCCCGTGCCCGTCGAATCCTGCGCCGGCGCGCGCGCCAGTACCAGACCAGGATCACCGTCAACGGGTATCCGACCGCTGACAAGAGCAGCCCCAAGGCCACGATGCCCAGGGCAAACGGGCCTATACCTTCCAGGCCCAAGTCACCCACGGCTGACAGAAAACGCCCGAGCGAGGCCAGTGGCTCCGACCACCTCCACGCCTCGCCGGCGGACTTCATCGTGTTCAGGGCGATATCGCTGTTTATCGTGTCGCCGGGCCACAGCCAGAGGCCCAGTTTGTACTCGGCGATGGCTATCGGGACGGCCGTCAAGGGGTTCGAGACCGCCTGCGAAAGGATTGAAACGGCCGCATTGCCGCGCACGAGCCACGCCAGGAGAAGACTGAAAGGGATCTGCACACCGGGCAACGGAACGGCACCGGCGAAGAGCCCCGCCGAAACGCCGCGCGCGATGCGTTCAGGCGGATCGTCCTGCCGCAGGATCCTGCGGACGAACCGGCGGAGTTGGATTCGGCCTCGTCGGATGGGCATGCGCTTGTTCCTGGCGACGAGGGCATTGTACGGTTACATGGAGCGCGCCGCCATAGCCTCGCACGCCAGACTACGACCTGCTGCAGCGCAGCGCAGCCGCGATGAACTCGCGGAAGAGCGGATGCGCCGCGATCGGCGTCGATTTGAACTCCGGATGGAACTGCCCCGCCACGAACCAGGGGTGTTCCGCGAGTTCGACGATCTCGACCAGTTTGCCATCCGGCGAAAGCCCCGAGAAGACCAGCCCGCGGTGCTCAAACGGCTCGCGATACTGGTTATTGAACTCATACCGGTGCCGGTGACGTTCGCTGATCTCCGTCTTGTCATACGCGGCCTGCGCCTTGCTCCCGGTCTTCAGCACGCACGGATAGGCACCCAGGCGCATCGTCGCGCCCATCTGCGTGACATCGCGCTGGGTCAGCATCAGGTCGATCACGGGATCGGGCGAAGAGCGGTCGAATTCGCTCGAGTTCGCTTTTTCCAGGCCGGTCACGTTCCGTGCGAATTCCACGACGGCCATCTGCATGCCCAGGCAGATGCCGAAGTAGGGGACCTTCCGCTCACGCGCGTAACGCACCGCGGCGATCTTGCCTTCCGTGCCGCGCTTTCCGAAGCCGCCGGGGACCAGGATGCCCTGCGCGTCGTCGAGCCGTTTCAGCCCGTCTTTCTGCTCCAGGTCCTCCGACTCCACCTTGATCACTTCAACCTTGGCCTTGTTCGCCACGCCGGCGTGTGTCAACGCTTCGTAGATTGATTTGTACGCGTCCTGGTGCGTCATGTACTTGCCGACGACCGCGATCTTGACCCTCTTCTCGGGCTGTTTGATGGTCTCCACAACGTCGATCCAGTCGCGGATGCGCGGGCGTCCGACGGGCAGGCTCAGGTGTTCGGCAATCAGCCGGTCCACGCCCTGCTCGATCAACCGCAGCGGGATCTCGTAGATCGTGTGATCGACGTCCTTCTCCTCGATGACCGACTCGTCGTCCACGTTGCAGAACAGCCCGATTTTCTTCTTGGCCTCCGGCGTCAGGTGGCATTCGCTGCGGACCACCAGCATATCGGGCTGGATGCCGATGCGGCGCAGTTCGCCCACCGACTGCTGGGTCGGTTTGGTCTTGATCTCGCCCGCCGCGCGGATGAAGGGCACCAGCGTCAGGTGAATGAACATGCAGTTGCGACTGTGCACGTCGAAACGGAACTGGCGGATGGCTTCCAGGAACGGCAGGCTTTCGATGTCGCCAACCGTGCCACCGATCTCGGTGATGACCACATCCACGCCCGGCTGTGCCAGCGTGCGGATGCAGGTCTTGATTTCGTCGGTGATGTGCGGCACGACCTGGACGGTTTTGCCCAGGAAGTCACCGCGACGTTCGCGACTGATCACGGTCTGGTAGATCTGGCCGGTGGTGAAGTTGCAGTTGCGGGTGACGTAATCGCCCGTGAAACGCTCGTAGTGCCCCAGATCCAGGTCGGTCTCGGCGCCGTCTTCAGTAACGTAGACCTCGCCATGTTCATACGGATTCATCGTGCCGGGGTCGACATTGATGTAGGGATCGAGCTTCTGGCACTTGACGTTGAGTCCCATCCGCTTGAGCAGCATGCCGACGGCACCGGTGGTGATGCCTTTCCCCAGGCTTGAGACCACACCGCCCGTGACGAAGATGTGTTTAGCCACCTGCTTCTCTCCTTAGCAACCTGTTGAAAATCCCCTCTCCCGGCCCTCTCCCACAGAGGGGAGAGGCGGAACAACAGATCTCTTTTGGACGGGTTGTCAGTCGCGACTCGTTTCGCTCATCCCCGTCGTGTTCCGTGTTTTCCAACGCGCAACGAACTGTTCGTACTCATCCGGCGTGTCGATGCCAGGCGGATGGGCGGCCGCGATGCCGACACGGATGCCGTAACCCGCTTCGAGGACGCGCAACTGTTCGAGCTTTTCTAGTTTCTCCAGCCGCGACGGCGGCAGTGAGGAAATCTGCAGCAGGAAGTCACGCCGGTAGGCGTAGATCCCCAGGTGGTGCAGGCCGTAGACGCGGCGGCCGTCCTTGTTCCAGGCCGCGGTCGCGTCGTTTTCTTCGCGCGGAAAAGGGATCGGCGACCGGCTAAAGTAGAGCGCGCGGCCTTCGGCGCCGATGACCACTTTGACGACGTTGGGTTTGCGCCACGTCGCTTCGTCAAAGATCGGCGTGGCCAGCGTCGCCATGGGGATTTCCTTCGGGCCTTCGGTGAGCAGCGTGGCGACCTGGTGGATGCTTTCGACCGTCATTTCCGGTTCGTCGGCCTGCACATTGACGATGAACTGTTCCTTGAGCCCGGCCGCGGCTTCGGCGATGCGTTCGGTGCCGCTCGGGTGGTCAGGCCGGGTCAGCACAGCCTGTGCGCCCGCACGATGCGAAAGGTCCATTAGTTTCGGGTCGTCACAGGCGACCAGGATGGTCCGGAAGACGCCTGGGTACGCCTTTTTCGCTGCACGTGCCTGAGCCACGGTGTGTTCCAGCACCGTTCGTCCGGTGCGATCCAGGAGCAGCTTGCCGGGCAGACGAGTCGACGCCAGGCGGGCAGGCAGAACAATCGCTACATCCATTGGAAAATCCCCGTACGGTCTTCTCGAGAGCAAGCGCTCCCTGTACGGGACAGCGTACTTACCGCATGGTCATGAAGAACGCAATGGTGTGAAAACAGAAAACATGAAACACACCCTCTGGGCGGCACCTATTTCGCCCGCACCTCGAAAGCGTCCTTGGCATTCCGCCTACTCTGAACTACAGTCCGAGCAGGGACGGAAACTCACCCTCAGGAGCCCAGAGTCATGCGATCCGACATCGTCAAACGCGGCCCGGAACGCGCCCCGCACCGCAGCCTCCTTCGCGCCACCGGCGTGATCAAGAGCGAGGATGATTTCGAGAAGCCCTTCATCGCCGTCTGCAACAGCTACGTCGACATCATCCCAGGACACGCGCACCTGCAGGAATTCGGCAAGGTCGTCAAAGACGCGATCCGCGAGGCCGGTGGCGTACCGTTCGAATTCAACACGATCGGCGTCGATGACGGTATCGCGATGGGCCATGAGGGGATGCGGTTCAGCCTGCCTTCCCGCGAGCTGATCGCCGACTCTGTCGAGACCATGCTCGCCGCGCACTGTTTCGACGCCATGATCTGCATCCCGAATTGCGACAAGATCGTGCCGGGCATGCTGATGGGCGCCGCACGGGCGAATCTTCCGACCATCTTCGTTTCGGGCGGCCCGATGGCGGCCGGACTGGACTCCGCCGGCAAGAAGATCGATCTGATCTCGGTCTTCGAAGGTGTCGGCGCGCTGGCCTCAGGTAAGATCGACGAGGCCCGCCTGCTGGACCTCGAACGGAACGCCTGCCCCGCCTGCGGATCGTGCTCGGGCATGTTCACGGCCAACTCGATGAACTGCCTCTGCGAGGCCCTCGGCATCGCACTCCCCGGCAACGGATCGATCCTGGCCACCTCGCCTGAACGCAAGGAACTGGCGCGTGCCGCCGCCCGGCAACTCTTGGAGTTGTTCAAGAAGGGCATCACGTTCCGCGATGTCGTCACGGCCGCGTCGATCGACAACGCGATGGCCCTCGACGTCGCCATGGGTGGCTCCACCAATACGGTGCTGCACGTCCTGGCACTCGCTCACGAAGCCGACGTGGGTTACACGATCGACCGGTTCAACGAGGTGGCCGACCGGACGCCGCACCTGGCCAAGGTCAGTCCGGCCTGGGACGGTCCCCGGCAATGGCACCTGCAGGATGTCCACGCCGCCGGTGGCGTTCCCGCGATCCTGAAGGAACTCACCAAGGAACCCGGCGTGCTGAATCTGGCCTGCATGACCGTCACCGGTAAGCCGCTGGGACAGAACCTGCAGGGCGTCGAGAACAGGAATCCGGAATGCATCCGCCCGTTTGAGCGGCCGCACAGCGAGAAGGGCGGCCTCTGCATCCTCTTCGGCAACCTGTCCGAGCAGGGCGCGGTGATTAAGGTTGGCGCGGTCGAGCAGAAGCAGATGACCTTCAAAGGGCCTGCGCGCGTCTTCGAGAGTGAGGAGTTGGCGCTGGAGGCGGCCAAGGCCGGAAGAATCAAGTCGGGCGAGGTGGTGGTCGTGCGCAACGAAGGTCCGCGGGGCGGACCGGGCATGCGCGAGATGCTCCAACTCACCTCGTATCTGAAAGGCACACCCCTCAGTGAGTCGCTGGCGCTGATCACCGACGGGCGTTTTTCGGGCGGCACGCGTGGACTGTGCATCGGTCATGTCTCGCCGGAGGCCGCGGAAGGCGGCGTGATCGGACTCCTTCGCGATGGAGATTTGATCGCCATCGACCTGCCGGGACGCAAAATGGCGGTCGAGATTCCCAAGACGGAGTTGGATGCCCGCCGAAATATCTGGAAAGCGCCGGCGCCCAAGTTCAAACGCGGTTGGCTGGCCCGCTACGCCAAACAGGTGACGAACGCGGCCAAGGGCGCGGTGTTGAGCGACTGAGACAGGCTGTTAGAAGCGAACGCGAACCGCCAGACCACCGAAGGCGCCGTCTTCGACCTTGATCGCGTGGTGGTCGCGGTCGTCGTACTCGTCGCCTTCAAAAATCTCGCGATCAAAGGCGTAGCCACCGTACGCGTCGATGGAGACCAGCTTCCACTTCAGCACCTCGATGCCCGCCCTGACGCTCTTTTCATAGACGAACAGGCGGTTATCCTCGTCATGGCGATCGACCGTCAGGTAGCGCTTATTGACCCAATCGAAGGAGACGTATCCCTGAAGGAGATCCTTGGGGCCGTAAGCGACCTTGGCGTTGACCGTGCGTAGCGGGATATAGCTGAAATCGATCTTCAGGTTCTCCAGCGGCTCGGCCGTGATCGAATTGAAAGGCAGGCCGACCAACCCGCGAATCTTCTTGGTCTTGAACTCATAGCCGAATCCAGGCACGGGGTAGGGGAAATCGCTGATGGTGTCAAAACCCACGTAGGCCAGCCAGGCCGTATTCGGCCCGCGCGGCATGCGCAGGAAAGCGGCGCCGCGTGCCGAGACCTCTTCCCAGCTGTTGAACGGCTTGTCGCTGGGCGAACCCGCGCGAATGAAACCGCCCACCTGCCAACCGTTGTCCAGCTTATGGAAGTAGGCTATGCTGAGGTTAAGGTCATACAACTCGTCCGGCAGGTTCACGCCGGTCTCAGGCAACTTGACGTCACTGTCCAGCGTAAGCAGGCTGGCGTCACCGCCGATGTAGAGCCCTTCCATCCCGTCCTTGTTGGGGCGCCAGACCGGGAACATCATACCTATCGAGAAGTAACCCATGCCCAGGTCATGGTCGCTGTCTTCCACATCGGACTTGGCGTAGATCCGGGCGCTCAGATGCGGGATGGAAGGAAAGAACCTGGCCAGATTCGGGTTAACGGAATTCTTGGAGGTCGAATCGCTCTTGCTCTTCTCCGGCTCCGTCGACGTCTGGGTGGGTGTAGCTTCCGCAGCGACCAAGCCCAATGACAGCAAGCATAACCCAGTCAGCAATAGGTGTTTCACGTGAAACGCAACCATGCCGGCTCCTCCGATGATGAACACCCCGCTCTGCATACGGTCTGGGGAGGCTATCGGCGTTTCTCGGGAAGGTCAAGTGGAATCGTCAACTCCTTGAAGTTTTAAAAAACGCGTCCTTACTCTTTACGAAACAGATGGTTATAGACCTGCTAATGGGCACATTTTGCTCTTCCTGTTTTTAGTGGGGAAGGGGGTCGCCGGGGCGTCTCACTTACGGGCTCCCATCTGCTTGGCGAATCGATTGTTGCACAACCCGTCTTGCGCCGGTCGCCAGAGGCGCACTATAATGGCGGGGCGGAAAAGGAGAAGCACGCATGAACCGATACGTGGCAATGAGTATGGCGACTGCGATGCTTGCCTACTGTTCCTCTCCCGTCCTGTTCGCGGAGTCCGGCGTGCGTCAGCCGGTTCAGGAGAAGATTCCGGAGTACCCAGAGACGCAGGAAGTCAAGAAGGCTAGACCCGCCGAAATGGAGGCCCCTCCGAAGGACAAGAAGGAGGCCGCACAGCGGCGTTCCACGACCATCGCGATGCACATCGCCAACCTGAGCGACAAAGACTCGGAGGTGCGCCAGACCTCCGCGCAGATTCTGGGGCAGATGGGTGCCGCCGAGGCCATCCCGCCCCTGATTGAGAGTCTGAAGGATCAGCAGATTTATGTCCAGATCTACGCGCACGGCGCGCTGAACAAACTGACCGGTCGGAATTTCGGGTACAAGAACCACGCCGAGTGGGCGCGTTGGTGGTCCGCGGCCAGGGAGGAGTATGAGAAGAAGAAGGAGGTGCCTGGGGTTTCCGATGCGAAGCGACTTCGGGCGCAGAGCAGCAACACGCAGGGACTGATCTTCCTGGACGCACGCGACTTTCACGGAGCGTACCGCATGTTTCTGGATGCCGTCAACAACGATCCCGAAGTGCCCGACTACCGGAACAACCTCGGGCTTTCGGTAATGGAGTTGGCTCGCGAAAATCCGTACCGCTACATCGATGCGATCGTCTACTTTCAGGAAGCCATCGGTCTGGACGAAGCCTTGCCCCAGCCCTACATGAACATCGGGCAATGCTATACCCGTCTGGGTAAACACATCGAATCACAGGCCTGGTATCGCAAGGCGATCGACCGCGATACCAATGGAATCCTCTGGGAACACTGCTGGCAGCTGGGCAAGGAACTCCTGAAGAAGGCGGACTACCAGTTGGCCATGGAATACCTCGAAGATGCGCGCAACAAAGCGGAATCCAACCGCCAGTTCGATGCGCGCATCTACCGCGATCTGGCGCTGGTTTACTACGCCCTCGACATGCACCACTCGGCGTACCGCGAAGTGCTCAATGTCCAGCGTCTTGGCTATGATCTCAATCCCGACTTCGTCGAGAAGTTGCGCAAGGCCTTGACGGACAAGGGCATCGATCCGGATAAGGAAGACGAACTGGCGCGCAAGGAGTCGCGGCAAAACTACGCGACGGAAGCGCCCTCCGCCCAACGACCCTTGCCCACTCGGTAGCACATCCAGTTCGGGAGGGGTATCCATCGATGAAGCGCAGCGTTGGTCTGGGTGTCGCGTCGCTGGGCCTGCTGCTTGTGGCGGCCGGATTCTACTGGGCTTCGACCGATTCCCCAAAAAGCCCGGCGCCAGCGATTCCCCCGCCCCTGGCCCCTGGAAGCGCCCCGACCCATCGGGCGTGGGCGGAGAAACTTGAACGGCCCGGCCTGCCCAACCTGCACCGCGTCTCCAGCACGCTCTATCGCGGTGCGCAGCCCGATCCCAAGGTCACGGGCTTCGAGGAACTCAGGAAACTGGGCATTAAGACCGTCGTCAACCTGCGTTCCCTGCACGGGGAAAGCGACGATGTCGGTGACGCCGGGCTACAGTACGAACGCATCAATTTCAACCCGCTGGCCGCTCCGCAGGATGACGAAATCGTCCGCTTCCTGGGGGTGGTTACCCACCCCTCACGGACGCCGGCGTTCGTGCATTGCAAGCATGGTGCGGACCGGACCGGTACGATGTGTGCGGCCTATCGCGTCGTCGTGCAGGGCTGGCCCAAGGAGGAAGCCGTGGAGGAGATGAAGAACGGCGGCTTCGGCCACCACGACGAACTCTATGCGAGCTACCGCCAGTATATCATGGAACTGGATGTCGAAAGGATCCGCAGCGCGATCGCACCGGCTCCGTAGGCGCTGGGCGTGTTGCGGGCGCCCACGGACAGACCGGAGGCGCGGAAACCGTACCGGGAATAGGCGCGATCGGTGCTGTCGTAGCACCCCAAGCTTGCGACACGCCGGGCGTGGGATAGGCTTCCGGCACGACGGGGGGGGGGACACGACATGAACTTCATTTTTATCTCCCCTCATTTCCCACCCAACGTCCAGCAGTTCGCCAAGGCCCTCCGCGCCGAAGGGGTGAACGTGCTGGGTATTGGCGACGCACCGTTCCATGTGCTGAATGGCGAACTGCGTAGCACGTTGACCGAATACTATCACACACCCGATATGCATCGGTACGACCCCATGTTCCGCGCCGTCGCCCATTTTTCCGCCACGTACGGTCGCATCCAACGCATCGAGTCCATGAACGAGCATTGGCTGGAAACGGAGGCGCGCCTGCGTGAAGACTTCAACATCCAGGGCCCTCGTCCCGCCGACCTGATGCGCTGCCGAAGCAAACTCGAAATGAAGGACGTCTTCCGCCGTCATGGCATCCCGTGTGCCGAGGGGGAGTGCGTCGTTGACCGCGGGCAACTCGAACGATTCGTTTCTCGTGTCGGCTACCCGGTCGTTCTCAAACCCGATATCGGCACCGGCGCTTCGCACCTGTTCCGCGCCACCTGCCTCGACGAGCTGAAACCCTGGCTGGAGCGGCCGCCGAACGGATACCTTGTGGAAGTGTGTCTCAACGGTGAACAGGTCAGCTTTGACGGGCTGGTCGACGGCCAAGGCGATATCGTCTTCTTCACCTCCCTGCGACGGAGCGCAGACCTTCTGGAAATCGTCCGTCAGGACCTCGACATGCACTACTACTTCCGCCGCCAGATTCCGGCGGTACTCGAGGCCTTGGGGCGAAAGACCGTGGAAGCCTTTGGATTGCGCGAACGGTTTTTCCACATTGAATTCACCCACCAGGGGGATGCGGAGTACACGTTTACTGAGATCGACGTCCGCCCGCCCGGTGGATTCTCGCTGGACATGATGAACTTCCAGTGTGACTTCGACCTGTACCGAATCTACGCGGACTTGGTGGCCCATGGCCGCAAGCCTCCGGAGCCGGAACGCAAATACTGCGTCGCTCACGCGGCACGTCGTCACGGCCGTGCCTACCGTTACCCCCACGATGAACTCGTTCATCGTCTCGGCAACCGGTTGCTGGCGCACATGCCCATTCCCGAGGTCTTCAGCGCTGACTTGGGCAACTACACCTATCTGGTCCGCGACCTCGACGAATCGGCCCTCCGCGAAACCATCTCGATGGTGCAGGAGAAGGGTTAAACGCTATCCATGGCAACGGTGAAGGACCTGGCACGCGTGCTCCGTGTCCACGAACAAGGCAACACCAGCCTCGTGATTGTCCTTCTGTGCAGGACGCTGGGCCAGGTGCGCGTACTGAGAAAAGGGGCGCGCCGTTGGACGCGCAAAGGTTTCGAAGGCGGATTCGACCTGCTTACCGAAGGCCAACTGGTGGCCTACCCTAGAGCGCACGGTGAACTCTGGATCCTCAAGGAGTGGGACGAACGCTGGCGCTTTCGTGTGGATCCCTCGCGGCCGTTGTTGCGCGCAGGAAGTTTCCTCTGCGAGTTCACGGAAGCGCTGACGCGCGAAACCGCCGGGAGCGGTTGGTCGCACGAAGACGGTCGCGACGGAACCCATGCGTCCGAAGAACTCTACGCTCTGTTGGGTGCTGCGGTCACCGGCCTGACCGTCGAGCGTCAGACCGGTTGGGTACTGCTGCGCTATGTTCTGGCGGCCATGGAACAGGGCGGCTGGCTCCCGGATCTCGATGCCTGCTCCACCTGCCACGCCCGACTGCCGGTCGGCGCCACGCCGGTGCGACTGAGCCACGCTGGCGTGCTCTGCATGAAATGTGCGGCCGGTGATCCGGCACTGTATGAGGGCCGTGGACGTCCGGGGCCGGATTCCGCGCGCTGCGTCTGGCTCAGTCCCGAGGTGTTGGGCGCGCTGGCCTTTGTCAAACGTACCGGCCAGACCGTCAAGCTGAGCGCGACCGCAGCCAACAGCCTGGCGAGAGCCACGATGCTGATGGTCCATTCGGCGCTCGAACACGACCTTCGAACGCTCAACGGAGCCGCGGCCGCCATCGCTCGACTGGCCACGACACGGCGTCCGCAACAGACGCTCGAACGCGCTGAACCACGGAGACAAGGCTCTTCCTGACACGCGTTGCAGGGACAACGGTCAGCGTTTTTCCCCGCCGTCGTATTCCAGGATGCGGCTCTTGGGTAACCGTGCAATGAAGCTGGCGCCGCGGCCGGGGTGGTTCTCCAAGACCAGATCGCCACCGTGCTCCTGGCAGATCCGCCGGGCGATGGCCAGTCCCAGCCCGGTCCCGTGTTCCTTGGTGGAGAAGAAGAGATCGAAGATCCGCTCTTCCAGGTCCTCGGGCACGCCGCCACCGTTGTCTTCGACGACAATCTCGACATTGTCCTGATGCCCCCGCGTGCGCAGGGTGATCGTACCCTGTTCGCCGATCTGCTCGCGCGCGTTCGTCAACAGGTTCATCAGCACGCCCCGGCCAAACTGGTGTTGATCCAGGGCCACGGGATAGAGGTCCTTCTGAAAATCGCGATCGATCTCGATGTGCTTCTTCGCGCATTCGGGCTCGGCCAGTTCGATCACCTGCGAAATCAGGTCGTTCACGTCCGTCGCCATCATCTGCATTTTGGGCGGACGTGCAAAAGCGAGAAACTCCGTGAGCAGTTCCTGTAACCCGTCCACCTCGCGGGCGATCAGCGCCAACCGCCCGTCGAACTCCATCCGCTTCGCTTCCGGAACGACCGGCAGCTGTTCACGCAGCAGATCCAGGTTCAATTTGATGGAGCTGAGCGGGCTTCGAATCTCGTGCGCAAGGCCGGAGGCAAGGGTACCGACGTAGGCCATCCTCGAAGCGCGTTCTTCGGCCGCTTCACGGGCCAGACGTTTCGTCGAGCGGATGGGAGCGGTCATGGCGGAGTGGGCGGTGCATCCTTCTTCTCGGCCGGCTGTTCCGCCGGTCGCTCCGGGGACGTCACCCCCGGCGCTTCCGGCGTCGGCGCGTCAAACGTGAGGGACTTGACGTAGACCAGATCCTTAACCTCCCCACCGAACGGACCTCGGTGGTCGCTATGCAGCAGAATCCGCCGAGGTTTCTGGCCCGTCGGCTGCACGTACAGCGCCATGCCCCGGATTCGACCGGAAACCTTCGTTTTGCCGTCGGCCCGTGTGATGTTCATGCGGTACGTGTGGTCGATAAAGACGCGTCCGGTGAAAACCTTCTCGTCATGGCCGCTCTCTTTGAACCGCCACTCACGCTCCTTCTCTTCCTTGACCACTTCGTTGTCCATACGAGAGACGTCGACGAGGTCGAGGGCGTGCCACGTCTGTCTGGCCTCTTCGAAGATTTCGAGCTTCCGGCCCCGCGTGAACATCAACATTCCCTGGATCACAGTGCCGTCGGACATCGTGACGGCACCTGGACGCGCATCCGTGCGCGGTAGCGCCTGAATGGTCGGTGCGAAGGGGCTGGCCGGTTTGGGTTCTTCGGCGTTCAGCCCACACATCAGCAGAAAGAAAAATAATGTTTGGGCCATGCGCATCACACCTGTCCCCTGCCGTCCATTGTGCCCTGGCAACCGTCCGTGCCAAGCGCAGACCGGCACACCCACCGTCTGACGAACGAGGGATCGTCCGGCTTCACCTCGGCACCCACCTGTGGCGGTTGGGCCATGGATGGCGCGGAGGATTATTGGCCGTTGGGGAGTTTCATTTCGCCCACCTCGCCGGCATGGCGATGCCCGGGGTCCTCACCCGTGCTGTGCGAACGACTGGGTCGGCAGGCGGGCAGGAACGTGGCCAGCAGGAACGCGAAGAGGAGGGACTTCAGCAGGCGATTGAACATGGTTGCATTTCCACTCCGATCCCGGCGGACAAGATCGCCGCAGGGGTCGTGGCTTTCAAGTACTTCTCCTTAAGGTCTCACTCCGAAGCGCCGCCGGAACTGCCCACGCGGCGCACGCGACGGTACGGGCAGAAACCGCGCTTCGTCGGCGCGCGGTAGAACTCCACCCAGTGCGCCACCGCCGGACTGGTAAACTCGGCCTTCAACCGCGCCAACGCGTCCCTCAAATCCAAGTCCGAGCGGTAAAGGATCTTGTAGGCGGCCTTGACCTGTGCCCGGTCGTCATCCGTCAGACCCGGAGCGCGGCGAAGACCGACGCTGTTCAGGACCGTGATCGTGTTGGCACCGTCGCCGATCAGGTACGGCGGCACGTCCATGCCAAAACGCGAGCCGCCTGAAAGCATCGTCAACCGCCCCACCCGGACGAACTGGTGGATCACCGTGTTCCCGGAGACGATCGAGCGATCGCCCACGTGAACGTGGCCGGCCAGCAGCGCGCCGTTGGCCAGGGTCACGCCCTCGCCGATCACGCAGTTGTGCGCTACGTGACTGCCGGCCATCAGGAAACAGCGCGCGCCGATCGTTGTCGGGTTGGGGTCCTTGACCGTGGCGCGGTGGATCGTGACATGCTCGCGAATGGTGCAGCCATTCCCGACGATCGTCGTAGTGGGTTCGCCTTGGTACGACAGATCCTGCGGTTCGTGGCCGATCACGGCGCCGATGTGAACCACGCAGTCCTCGCCCAGCGTCGTTCCCGTGCAGAGGTACGCGCGCGCCATCAACCGCGTGCGCGCGCCGACCTGGACGCCCTTCTCGACCACCACGAACGGTCCGACCTCGACATCGGGCCCTAACTCAGCGGAGGAATCGACCAGGGCGGTAGGATGAATGCGGTGCATGGGTGGACGTCGGGCTCCAGGTTGATCGACGGCCCCAGTGTACCGTTCCTGGCCCTTCCCGCCCACCTGTAAAACCGGGGTGGTCCACCGGTGCCACCGGGGAATCGCCCGGTGGCACCGTACGGAAGAGCTCACTTCCCGGCCGCGCTTCAACGATAGATCGGCAGGTTGCGAAAGTAGATTTCCAGACAGAGACAGGCCAGCGCAGTCTGGCCCACACGACCCCACTCGTTCGAGTAGTCACCCACCGGATCCCACGAACCGGCCTCGTCACCACCCACCCGCTGGTTGTCGCAGAGTGTCTTCTTCATCCCCGCGTTCCATCGTTTCCACACCTCTCCCCCCTGCAGGAAGGTGCAGAGCGAGCCATAGTACCAGTAGTACAGATCCGTCTTTCCCTCTCCCCAGCCATTCGGCACGCCGCCTTTGTTGGCGAACCATTCCACGCTCGGCGCCAACTCGGCCTCTTTCCAGCCGAGGAACTGCCGACAGAGCGTCCCGATGGCCGTCAGACGATGCGCCGAGTGTCCATGTTCGTCGGTCGGTTGATACCAGTAGATCGAGGCCGGCCCGTAGCCCTGGTCGCCGCCCGCGCCCTTCTTTTCGACGCTGTCCAGGAACCGGATGGCGCCATCGAAGGCCGCTACGTCCACCTTCAGCCCGGATACCTTGGCCGACTTGAGCTGCATGACATACCATCCGGTCACCGACAGGTCGCCGGCCTGCTTGGGTTGATAGCGGAAGCCCAGCCGCTCGTAGCCTTCGCCCTGCTGGTGGACCTTCGTGGAGTAGTCGATGGCGCGTTGCGCCGCCTGGACCGTGTCGGCCACCCGGGCCATCCCGGCCGCCTCTGCCAGCGCCATGCCCGCGATCGCATGCGGGTAGCCGACGCCACGGTGATCTCCGGCGTCCGTCGAGTCGAAAACCAGACCCTCGGCATTCTGTTTGGACTTCAGCCACGCCACCGCGCGACGTACGTTCTCCCGGTACGGGCCCACCTTCTCGGTGTGTCCGGAACCAAGGAACGAGAGAAGCGCAAGCCCGGTACAGGCCGTGTCGGTCTTGACCGAAGCGCCGTACTTGAGCGTGTCCCAACGCCCGTCCGGTTCCTGGTGCCTGGCCAGCCAGCGCAAGGCCTCCTTGAACGATCGGTCGGTGCCCGCGTCCCCGCCCTCCTTGATCGTCCGCCGCCTGCGCCCCCCTTCACCCCGATGGCCATAGGCTCCGGCTGGCCCACCACTCCATCCAATGGCGGCCGAAATGCCGACCCCGCTCAACGCCACGTCCGAGATCATGTCAGGGCTTTCGCCGTTGCACTTCGCGTTGTCCATGTCGTCCGCCGTTTCGATGTGATCATCCACCTCCACATCATCGTGCACGATCATCGTATGGTCCACCGGGGGCATCTCGCTCTCGATCTGGAAGGAGGTCTGAACCGGATGCCACGGGTTGGGCGTCGGCGGCTCCTCGGGCTTGGGCTTCACAATCACCACGTCGAGCATCACGTCCGCGGTAGCCGGACCGATCAGCGTCATGCTGATCAGCGTAACCAACAGCAGCAGCAATCCATGAAAGGCACCCGAGATAATCCACCAGGGCACCGATCCGGTAGACTCGGCGAGGGCATCGAACGCCGAAGATTCGGGCACCAGAGGTCCGTCGAAGTCCTCAGGCACCACAGCCGGTTGTTTCTGACTCATGGCACGCCTCCTTCCGCTCAGCCGACCTGCTGAACGGTCAATCGAAAGCAGAAAGAGAAGGTTCAGCGGAAAATCGGGAAGGGCGATCGAAGTCGACGAGGATCTTGGTTGCCTCGGCCGGATGAGCGAACCCGTCGGCTTCCTGAGCCTCTCCGCGCGCCAGTACCCGGCGTCACGGAAGCCCGAATGAGCCGCAACGCGGCCGGGGGGAGCAACCCGCTTCGCGACCTGCGGAAGGTGGAGTATGCGCAACCGTAACGGAAGGGGCTACTTCGGGCGCAAGGGTGTTTCGGCCATGAAAGGTTCGGAGAGCAGGTCCCATCTCAGCGACATCGCCTGCAGTGCCGCCGGCGGAACGACAGGTGCGTTCGCGCACGGCGGATCGGCCGGTCGTGCCTCGGCCGTCTGTACAGGCGGAAGGGTTGCGGGGACTTCCTGAACGGGTGGTTGAGCAATCGCAGCCGCAACCGTACCGGTCTGATCGATCGGGGGTCGGGCGACCTTGGCCCGCTCCTCTCTGGCCTTGGCCTTCCGCCTGGCGATGTCTTCGCGCCAGCGTTTGTTCTTCACGTAGTCCGACGCCTTACCCCAGGTGAAGCTGGACAGGAGTTCCGTCACCGACTCCTTGTGATCCCGGAGAAATTTCAGCACCAACCCGGGCGGCACCTGCGCGAATTCCTTGTACAACGCCAGATACGCGACGCCATTCTGGACTTCCTTCACGCCGCCACCTGCGGCACCTAGCGCGACGATGACGAGACGATCGTTGAGGAACTGCCCCATGTCACCGTGGTTGTCTTGCTCCCACGTCACGTAGCGCTTACGGCAATCCGCCACACGCTGTTTCCATTCCTGCTCGGTCATGAACGTGTGCATCATGGTGTGGGCGAGATTCGGGCCGTCCATCACGTGACCCATCAGCTCGAATTGGATCGGTTGGCTGGTGGTCCCAGGCGGCTCGGCCGATCGGACCAAACCAACCGCCGAGAAAGCGACCCACAAGACTGCCGTGAAGCGTGCGGTTGGCATGTGCTGATCATCCTGCGAAAAACCGGCGCCTGACCGGAAGAAAACTCCGCACGTCTGCACGCGCACACGTGTCCTTCTATCAAGTTTTCGTATGACGCAAGCGGTGGACCAAAGGAAAAATGCAGAATTTCCCAGTTCTTCGGCAGATTGGACAAGAAAACCAAGTGGTACGCCAACTCGTTCGCCAGAAGAACGCACTTGGCAAATGGACTTGTTTCCCCTACGTATTGACCCCCTAACCACCTCTGACGGGGACGCAAAATGGGGTTTAAGACGCTCGCGCCAGTCACCTTCATCCGCCAGAGCATCAAGGATTTCCGAAACACCGGCGCCATCATACCCAGCAGTCCTTTCCTGGCCCATGCCATGGTCCGGTGCCTCCCCAGACGGGTTCACGTTCCTGCAAGCTATCGTGTCCTCGAAGTCGGCCCGGGTACGGGACCGTTCACGGTGGCTGTCGCCAAGCGCCTGGAGCTGCACGGCCATCTGGATCTGTATGAAATCAGCGAGGCGTTTGCGAAGCATTTGGAGGAGCGTTTGGCCAGGGAGAAGTGCTTCAGGGCGTTGCATGGCCGCGTGAAGGTCTTCTGCGCAGACGTCAGGGAAGTTCCGGCCCGACCGGTCTACGATGCCGTGATCTCCGGCCTGCCTTTCAATAACTTCACGCCCGTCGAAGTCCGCCAGTTTCTGGAGCATCTGGGCACCGTGCTGAAGCCGGGTGGTACGCTCTCTTTCTTCGAGTATGTCGGCATAGGCCGGTTACAGTCGCCCTTCGTCTCGCCCACCCGGCGCGGTCACCTGGGCGATATCAGGAAGGTCGTGAAGGAGTTCTCGAAGAGGCATCAGTTCAGGGAAGACCTGGTGCCGCTCAATCTGCCGCCGGCGAGAGTGCGCCACTTTCGCTTCCACGAAGTAGGTTGAGCGCGGGCTTCTCCTGTTCCCATCGGGGTCGGTATCGGTATCGGGGTCGATTCCGACCCCGACCCCGATCTGTCGGCGATGGATCTCGTTTCCTCTCCCCGCCCAACGCCCAATCAACCTCTTGGCAGGGGCGTTTTTTCGTGTAGCCTTAAGGACGTCGGGCGCTGTCGGGCTATCTGCGATTCCCAGGAGTGCATGCCATGGAGAGTCTTCCCGAGAAAATCGGCGGGTGTCGTATAGTCGCCAAGCTGGGTCAAGGCGGCATGGGCGCGGTCTTCCGCGCGCGACACGAGACCTTGGGGCGCGAGGTGGCCGTCAAGCTGCTCCCGCCGGCCTTCACGCAGAACCCTGAATACGTCCAGCGCTTCCTTCGCGAAGCGCGTGCGGCGGCGCAGCTCCAGCACCCCAATGTCGTCCAGATTTACGATGCGGGAGAACAGAGCGGACAGTTCTACATCACGATGGAGCTCGTGGACGGTACCAGTCTGGCGCACCGTCTGCTTGCGGAAGGGCTGCTGCCGGAACACGAAGCACTCGGGTATCTGGTCCAGGCGGCGCGTGGTCTGGCCGCTGCGCACGCCCGTGGACTCACGCATCGCGACATCAAGCCCGAAAATCTGCTGATCAATCACCAGAATGTGCTCAAGATCGCCGACTTCGGTCTGGTCACGGCCGGCTCGGAAGCCAGCGCGCTTACGCAGGACGGTGCGATGCTGGGGACGCCGCTCTACATGAGTCCCGAGCAGGGTGAAGGGCAGATGGCCGACGCGCGTTCGGATCTCTACTCGCTGGGCGTCACGTTCTTCAGGACCATGACGGGCTCGACGCCCTACAACGCGCCCACACCCATTGGCATCATCTACAAGCACAAGTACGAACCGACGCCGGATCCAAAAGTGCTGAAGCCGGGTCTTTCCTCCGCCACCTCGCAACTGCTGGTACGACTGTTGGCCAAGAAGCCCGAGGAGCGTTTCCAGACAGCCGACGAAGTGGCGCGCACGGCCGAGGCGCTCCTGGCGCAGGTTCAGACCGGTCAGGTGCCGATGCAGTTGCCCGCGGTCGCACCGGGCGTCATACCTGCGACCGGCGCCGCACCCGCCATCCCTGCTTCGGCGTACGCGCCGACCAGTGCGCCCGCGCGGGGCCAACCGGGCGTCGCCACGTGGATGCCGCAGGTCGGTGTGGCCACGCCGCCCGTCGTCTATGCACAGCACCCGATCACACCGCCACCGCCGGGACAGGTCTACACGCCGGCCGGACCACCGGCGTACTCACCGGTGGGCCAGCCAGCCCAGATGTACACGCCCGTGAATCAACCGGCCCAGATGGCCACACCGGTGCCCGGCTACGTTCCCATGCCGGGCATGCCGCTCCAAGGTGCCTACACGCCCGCGCCCGTGCCGGCCCGCAAGACCTCCGGAGCGCTCGTGGCCGCCATCCTCCTTGTGGTGGTCGCCTTACTGGCGGGGGGTGGATTCCTGGGCTACCGCTTCTACCGTCAGGAGCAGGTGGCTGAGGCCAAACGGAAGGCTGAAGGGCTCCGGTCCGGCCGGCAGTACGACCAGGCGATTCAGTTGCTGGAAGCCGCGTATGTCGAACACCCCGATGCCGGCGAACTGAAACTGCTTCGCGATGGCATCGAGGCACAATCGGTTAACGAACGCCTTTCGCGATTGAAGGACCGTGCGCAGCAGGAACTGGGCGATAAGAGCTTCGGTGCTGCCGCGCGCACCTTCGCGGAAGCCGAGAAGATGCTGGCCAACCACGCCCATCTGTCCGGCGTGGAAGCCGACCCGTCGCTGGCCGAGCGCCGGCGGAAGGCCGAGGACCTGGAGCAGTTCAACCGCTTCCTGGATGAAGGCCGTGCGGCCGAGAAGGCCCGGCAGTTCGATGCCGCCGAGAAGGCGTACCTCGAAGCGGTCCGCTTCGAGGTGAAGGGCGGCGAGGAGGCCTCCAGGGCCGCGACGCGCACCCGGTTCCTTGGGTTGGTCGCGCAATCCGAGGCGATGGAAGCCAGCCGGAACTTTCCCGTAGCGTTGAGTCTGCTCGATCAGGCCGCCGACTTGGAGGTAGGCGATGTGGCCTCGCGCCAGGAGCGGGTGAAGAAGGCCCTGGCGTATCTGCGACTGACCGACGAAGCCACGAAAGCGCGCGAGGCTGGAGACCCGCGGGGCGCCGCTGCGCTCCTCGACCGGGCCGTGCCGTTCGCGGCGACCGCCGAGGAGGCCGAGGCGCTGCGTGCCCAGTCCAGGACGCTGACGACGGAGGCGGAGTTCGCTTCGATGGTCATGGCCGGCGAGTCGGCGATGAAGGAGAAGCGTTGGAAGGAGGCGCAAATCGCCTGGACCTCCGCGTTGGGTGCCAAGCCCGGCAACGAAAACGCCACGGCGCAGCTCAAACGCTCCCGCTCGTGCGAACTGGCGGACGAGGCGACGGTCGCCCTCAAACAGAGCGACTACAGCGGCGCCATGGCTAAGTTGCAGGCGGCGCAGAACGAAGACCCCACGAACGATGCGGTCAAGGCGACCTTGAGCGCCGTCGAACGACGCACGGTGGCTATCAAAGAGCTGGCCGAAACCGCGCGCAACGCCGAAGCTTCGGGGGACTGGAACACCGCGCAGTCCACGTGGTCTGCGCTGCTCGCCCATGATCCCTTGAACAAGACGATCTACGAACAGCGCGTGAACAACGCGCGGTACGAAAGGGCGATGGCGGACTGCAAAGCCAGTCTTGCTTCCGCCAACCTGCAGGAGGCCCTGCGGCACGCCAAGGCGGCGCAACCGTACGATCCATCCGGCGGCGCCCGCGCGCTGGCGCAGATCCAGGAGATCGAGGGCCGTATCCAGAGCCTCGCACAGGCGCAACAGAAGGCGCAGATCACCCAGAACGCCATGACCCAGGCGTCGGCCATGGCGGCACAGGGACAGCTCACCGAAGCCTGTAACGTGCTGGCGGGAGCCCTTCAGTACGATCCGGGCAACCTGCAACTGAACCAGATGCGGACCGGGTTGGAAGCCGCCGCGGCCATACAGAGCGGCTACGGCAAACTGGAAGGTTTCCGCTTGGACGCCGAGGCCACCCTGCAGAACGCATACAACGCCGATAGGGACAAGAAGATCCTCGCCATGATCAACGAAGTACAGGGCTGGCAGGGAAGGCTGGCCCAGGGCAAGGCGGCGCCTCAAGCGGCCTGGCAGGCGCAGCGGTACGAGGAGATGGCCGCCTGCGCGCAGGCCATGAAAGCGCAGGCCCGCGAGATGGGCGCGCTCTTCGCCAACCGCGCCAGCGACTTCAGCGGCATGGCGGCCAGCGCCGCCAAACCGAAAGCCAACGTCGGCGGGACGATCGGAGGTCTGGGAGGCATCGGCCGAAGAGGCATCGGCATGGGAAGCATCGGTGCAAGTGCCGATGTCGGTGACAACCAGAAGACGGCTGGCGTTTTCAACGGCACCGCCAACGAACTGGCGCGCTGCGCCGCAGGTTGTCGCGCCATCGCGGAGTAGCGATCCGGCCTGCGTCGGCGCGGGAGACGGACGAGAACCCCCAAGCCGAGATCGGCCGTGGTCGTCTGGAATATGACGGCGGGCCCCTCCGTGTTCGCGTGGACGGGTGATCGCGCGTGCGACCGCCGGGTGGCGTCCAGCGTACGGAAGTCACAGAATACGGCCCAGGAACCGCGTGATTGCACTTGACACAAAACGCGCACGAACTATCATAATCGATCATGAACGATCAATGGGGTCCGCAGGCGTGATGGCCCAGAAGGAACTCGCCCCCAGCCGTGTCGACCGCCTCCGCGCCATCCTGCGCGAGACGCGCGTGGTTCGCGTGGATGAGTTGTGCAATCAGCTGGGCGTCTCGCCGGCCACCGTGCGGCGCGACTTGGAGGAGTTGGAAAAGCTGGGCGACCTGCGACGCGTGCATGGCGGTGCGGTCAGCGAACAGATCCGCCAGGACGAGCCGGGCTTTGAGGACAAGGCGAGCGTGGCCGCCGAACAGAAGCGCCGCATTGCCCAGGCGGCGTTGGGTTTCATCGAGCAGACCGACACCGTGTACCTGGACGGCGGCAGCACGATCCTGGAACTGGCGCGCCTGCTGCGCGAACGCGCGCGGATGACGGTCGTCACCAACAGCCTCCGCGCGGCGATGGAACTGGCCGGCGGCGGACCGCGGTTGATCCTGATTGGGGGCGAACTGCGACGGTTGAGCCAGACGCTGGTCGGGCCGCTCACGCGGCCGGTCCTGTCGGAACTGACGATCGACAAGGCCTTCATGGGAACGCTGGGTCTGACGCTGGAGGACGGCCCCACGACGACCGAGCCGGCCGAGGCGTTCACGAAAGAGCTGGTCATGAATCACGCGCGCGAAGTCTACCTGCTGGCCGACCGCGGCAAGGTCGGCAAGGCCAGCTTCGTGCGTTGCGGCGGATGGAAGAAGGTCGGGACGTTGATCACGGACCGCGGCGTGGACCGCGGGTTTGCGCGCGAGCTGGCGCGGCGAGGCATCAAGGTCGTTCGCGCCTGACGCGCGGACGCTGGCGAAAAAAAGGAAGGTACCATGGACACCGTCTACCTGAGTAATCGGAAGCCGAACTTCGAGCCCTTCGAGATGGACTGCGGACGGATCGCCGGTTTCAAGTTCCGCGGCAACCTCCGCAGCGAACTCGAGACCAAGCGCATCACGCGTGATGAAGCCGTGGCGATCTACGAGGACATGCTGGTCATCCGCGAATTCGAGGAAATGATCGTCAAGCTGCGCTCGGTCGGCTACGAGCCGCTGGCCAACTACGACTACCGCGGCCCCACGCACGTCTCGATCGGCCAGGAGGGCTGCTCGGTCGGCGCCTGCGTCGCCCTGCGACTCTGCGACAAGATCACCAGCACGCACCGCGGACACGCCGACAGCGTGGCCAAAGGCACCGTTTCACTCCGCCAGATGAGCGCCGAGGAACTGCGCTCGCGCGTTCCCGAGTGCAAGGCCGAAGGCCGCGACGAGCTCTTCGAAGCCGCCATGGAAGACCACCTTTACCGCACGATCGCCGAACTCTTCGGCAAGGACGACGGCTACTGCAAAGGCCGTGGCGGCTCGATGCACATCGCCGACTACAAGATCGGCCACCTTGGCGCCAACGCGATCGTCGGCGGTGGCGTTCCGATCGCCACCGGCGCGGCGCTGGGCATCCGCGTTGTGAACAACCTCTTCAATACGGATGGGGCGAAAGAACTCAAGCACGGCGGCGTAGTCTGCTGCTTCGCCGGCGACGGCGCGTACAGCAACGGCGTGGTCCTGGAAGCCTTGAACTTCGCCGCGCAGCACCAGTTCACCAACCAGCTGGCGCAGAAGCCCTTCGGTCTGCCGATCATCTTTTTCGTCGAAAACAACCACTACGGCATGACGCACCGCAGCGACGACGAAGTCTTCGGCATCTCCACCGTCGCGCGCCGCGCGGCCGGCTTTGCCGACAACAACATGTACGCTGAAGTCGTCAACGGCATGGACCCGCTGGCCGTGCGAGAAGCCGTGCAGCGCGGCGCGGAAATCTGCCGCAAGGGCGAAGGCCCGGTGATGATCGAAGCCAGCATGTACCGCTACTACGGCCACAGCCTCAGCGATCCGCGCAACGAGTACCGCACCAAGGACGAAGAGGCGGCGTGGAAGGAAGTCGATCCGGTGGTCACGTTCCGCCGGCAGTTGCTGGAAAGCGGCGTGCTCGACGAAGGCGGCATCCAGGCGGTGGAAGCCCGCGTCCGCGACCGGAACGCCCGGGCGGCGAAGCGCGCGGCCGCAGCGCCTGACCCCGAAGCCAAAGACGTCATCACCTACATGTACACGGACACCCGCGCGGACACGGTGCCGGCCGAGTTTGCGAACCCGCCGCTGCTGGGCCCGCTGCCGGTCGTTAAACGGGCCGATGGCAAGATTACCTATCGTGACGCGCTGAAGGAAGCCCTGATCGAAGAGATGAAGCGTGACGCGCGCGTGATCTTCTACGGCGAAGACGTGGCCGAATACGGCGGCGCGTTCAAGCTGACCAAGGGCCTGCTGGAAGCCTTCGGCCGCGACCGCGTCTTCAACACACCGATCAGCGAGGCCTGCATCTGCGGCACGGCGGTCGGCGCGGCGATGGTCGGCCTGCGCCCGGTGGTCGAGTTGATGTACATGGACTTCGCCCTCATGGCTTCGGACCAGATCAGCAATCAGGCGGCCAAGTGGCACTACATGTCCGGCGCGCAGACGGAGGTTCCCCTGGTCGTGCGGGCCTCGGTCGGCGGCGGCAAGGGTTACGGCGGGCAGCACTCGCAGACGCTCGAGACGATGTTCGCTCACATCCCCGGCATGTACGTCGTCTATCCCGCTGATCCGCATGATGCCAAGGGCCTGCTGAAGGCGGCGATCCGCGACAACAACCCCGTCATGTTCGTCGAGTCGCAGCTGCTGTACTCGATGAAGGGCGTGGTACCGGAAGAGGATTACACGGTGCCGCTGGGTCAGGCCGCGGTGAAGCGCGAAGGCAAGGACATGACCTTCGTGGCGTGGGGCCCGGCTGTGCAGGACTGCCTGAAGGCCGCCGAGAAGCTGCAGGCGGATAAGGGCATCAGCGCGGAAGTGATCGACATCCGCTGCCTCGTGCCGCTGGACCTGGAGACGATCCTGCGCTCGGTGCGCAAGACCGGCCGTGTGGTGGTGGCCAGTCAGGCCATCCACATCGGCAGTTACACGGGCGAGATCGCTTCGACGATCATGGCTGAAGCCTTCGATTACCTGGACGCGCCGGTGGTGCGCGTGGGTGCGAAGAACGGCATCGCGCCTCAGTCGCACATACTGGAAGCGGCGTTCCTGCCGACGGTCAACGACATCGTCGCCGCGGCGGGGCAGGTGCTTTAGGAACGACTCTTCACCACGGAGTCACGGAGGGAATTGTTCATTGATCATTTGTCATTGGCTGATCGGGTGACGGTGCGCTCGCGCAAGGGTTAAGCCAATGAACAATGAAAAAATGAACAATGTTCAATAGTTGCCACCGTGGTGAAGTCTTTCTTTGGAGATAGAAATGGTAAATCCCATCCTGATGCCCAAGCCCGGCCAGATGACCGAGGAGTGCTCGATCATCCGCTGGCTCAAGAAGGAAGGCGATCCGGTCGTCAAGGGCGATGTGCTCTTCGAGATCGAGACCGACAAGGCCGCGATGGAAGTCGAAGCCTTCCACGAAGGCGTGCTGTTGAAGATCGTGGTCAAGGAAGGCGTACCGGTGCCCGTGCAGTCGGTCTGCGGGTTCGTCGGCCAGCCCGGCGAAGCGGTGCCGGATGTCGCGCCGCCTCCGCCGCCCGCGGCCAAGCCGGCCGAAGCGGCCGCGGCACCCGCGGCTCGTGCCGCGGCGCCTGTGGCGGCGGCTGCGGCGGGTGCACCTGCTGCGGCGCCGGTGGCCTTTGTGCCCGCGGCTCCGGCTGCGCCTGCGCTCTTCCGCATCAGCCCGCGCGCCAAGCGGTTCGCTGCGGACAGCGTGATCGACCCGAAGAAGGTCAAAGGCAGTGGCCCGGAAGGACGCATCACCGAGAAGGACATCCGCGCGTACCTGGACGCGAAGGGGTACGCGAGCTTGCGCATTGCGCCGGCCGCGAAGGAACTGGCGGCCAAGGAAGGTCTGGACATCCTCGAGATCCGCGGCTCGGGTGAAGGCGGCCGCATCACAGTGGCCGACGTCCAGCGCGGCGTGGCCGAAAAGCCCAAGACGATGAGCAAGATGCGCCAGGTGATCGCACAGCGCCTGACGCAGAGCTTCACCTCGACGCCGCACATCTTCGTGACGGTCTCGGTCGACATGACCGATCTGGTGACGTTCCGGAACGCCTTGAAGAAGGGCGGCGCTCCGTACACGGTGACCGACTTCATCCTGCACGCGACGGCGCAGACGCTGACCGAGATGCCCGAGGTGAACAGCACCACTGACGGCAAGCAGGTCTGGTGGCACAGCAAGGTCAACATGGGCCTTGCGGTGGCGCTGGAGAAGGGCCTGGTCGTCCCGGTGATCTGGAATGCCGACGAGCTGTCGCTGATGGAGCTGCACGACCGGAATGCCGAGTTGAGCAAGAAGGCGCGCGACGGCAAGCTGCTCCCTGACGAGATGACCGGCAGCACGTTCACCATCTCGAACATGGGCATGCTGGGCGTCGAGCAGTTCACGGCGATCATCAACCCGGGCGAGGCGGCGATCCTGGCCGTTTCCAGCACGATGCCGCAGCCCGTGGTGAAGGACCACCAGATCGTGATCCGGCAGATGATGAAGATCACGGTTTCGGTGGATCACCGCCTGATCGACGGTGCGATGGCGGCGCGGTTCGTGAATGCGGTCAAGGTGAAGCTGGAGGATGTGGAGCGCTGGCGGAGGATGGTGTAGGCCATGCCATCGCACGTGCGACCCAAGGGTAGCGCATGAAACAACCATCCATATACCTGGACACGACCATCTTCTCCGTCTTGTTCTACGGCGGGCATGATGTGTTGACGCGTGCGCGGAAAGCTTCGACCAGGATCTGGTGGGACAAAGAGCGCAGGTTCTTTGAAATGAGCACGTCCCAAGTGACGGAAGACGAGTTGAGCCAAGGAACTTACCTGCACCAGGAGCGTGCACTGGCCGCATGTCGAGTCGTTCGGTTTCTTCCTTGGTCCAGTGAAGTACGCGAGTGTGCACAAGCATACGAAGAGAAAGAGATCGTTCCCAAGGGTCAGCGGGGTGACGCGTTACAGCTCGCGTTCTCCACGGTCTGCAGACAAGACTACCTCCTGTCCTGGAATCATGCGCATTTGGTTAACGAGCATACTGCTGTGAGGTTGCGGAATCTCTGCGCGAGAAAGGGATGGCGGTTTCCTGTAGCTGTGTCGCCTGATACAATACCCAAGGTAGGTCTGGGGCAGGAGATTCGAAGGAGAGACTAGAGTGGCAAAGAAACCGGAGCTGGACGAGGAGGTCAAGCGGTGCCGCCGAGTGCGCGAGGAGATTGGCAAACGGTTTAAGTCACTGGACGCTTACTGCGATTACCTTGAGCAGAAAGATCGTGTTCATCAAGGTTGTCGTTCTGGTGCGTTTGTCCGCAAGATGAAGAAAGTCGCCAAGAGCTTCAGGATCTCGACGGGTAGACGGGAAGCAAACAGGACTCCATGCCGGCGTGGCAAGTCACCGGTTCCTCGTTGATGGGTCTGACATGAGCAGAAACCTCATAAGGAAAGGCTGAACATGGACACTTTTGATGTCGTCGTCATCGGAGCGGGCCCGGGTGGATACCCGGCCGCCATTCGCGCGGCGCAGTTGGGCGCCAAGGTCGCCATCGTCGAGAAGGAACAACTCGGCGGCACCTGCCTCAACTGGGGCTGCATCCCCACGAAAGCGCTCATCGCCTGCGCCGATACCTTCGCGCACGCCAGGCACGGCGCCGAGATGGGCGTCCGCGTCGAAGGCGCGGTGCCCGACTACCACGCGATGATCGAGCGTAAGAATCAGGTCGTCAGCAAGCTGCGCAGCGGCATCAAGCAGTTGCTCGGCGCCAACGGCGTTACCGTCGTCGAAGGCGTCGCGTCGTTCGACACGCGCCAGCGGCTGATCGTCCGCAACGCGGGCAAGTCCACGACGCTGGAGACGAAGAGGGTCATTCTCGCGACCGGTTCGACATCGGCGGTGCCCGGCTTCCTGCCCAGGCACCCGCGCGTGATCGAAAGCCGCGCCTTCCTGGACCGCAACACGCTGCCCGGCAGCGCGGTGGTGATGGGCGGCGGGATCATCGGTTGCGAATTCGCCTGCATGCTCGCGCAGTTGGGCGTCAAGGTGACCGTGGTCGAGATGCTGGAAGACATCCTGAACGTCGTGGACGCTGACGTCCGTCGCGAAGCACGGCGGCAGATGGAAGGCACGCAGGGCATCAACGTGCTCACCGGCAAGCCGCTCGAAAACGTCAGCGCCGATGACAACGGCATCCGTGCCAATGTCGGCGGCGAAGAGATTTCTGCCGAGCTGTTGCTGGTTGCCGTCGGCCGCAAGGCGGTCACGGACGGCCTGATGCTGGCCAACGCCGGGATCCAGACGAACAAGCAGGGTTGCATCGAAGTCGACGACAGTCTGCAGACGCCTGCCGCCGGGATCTTCGCCATCGGGGACGTGACGCCGACGCTGCAGCTTGCGCACAACGCCACGTCACAGGGCGTGATCGCCGCCGAGAACGCGGTGACCGGCAAGCTGCGCAAGAAGGAAACACTCGTTCCGTCCTGCATTTTCACCTCGCCCGAGATCGGCAACGTGGGGCTGGGCGAAGACGACGCGAAGAAGCAGGGACGCGAAGTCCGCATCGGCAAGTTCATGTTCGGTGGCCTGGGCAAGGCGCTGGCGGCCGGCACGACGAACGGCTTCGTGAAGTTGATTGCCGATCCGGGCACCGATCAGTTGCTGGGCGCCCAGGCGGTCGGTTCGCACGCGACCGAGTTGATTTCGCAGGCCACGTTGGCGATCCGCGCGGAACTGACGGCGAAGGAACTGGGCCGCACGATCCACTGCCACCCGACGCTGAGCGAGAGCTGGATGGAAGCCGCGCACGCGCTGCACGGCGAGTGCATCCACGCCGCCCCGCGCAAGCGCGCGCACTAACGGACTCGTAGCCACCGCGTGTCGCGCCGTAGCGGCCGTATCGCGAAGGCGGAAGGACACAGAGCGTACGGAGATCTGTAGCCACAGATGAACACGGATGAACACCGATAGGGAACGGCGGAGCTGTTCGTGTTGGTCTGCGGTTTCTTGACGCTGCTATCCCGTGTCGGAAATGCAAACAGCTTTCGCGTCAGGGTCAGCTTTCGGTGGGTGCTGCGGATTCGCCGCGCGGGCCACATCGCGCAGCCGATCCGTGCGGTCCCGCGCCGGCCTGCTGCTCGCGTTCGAAGAAGGCCCGGAAGATGCGCAGACGGTCGTAGTCGAAGCGGCCGCCCAGTTCCTCCCGCACGATCGCCAGGCTGCCGCTGCCTTTCTTGTGGAAGGCCTCGGTCAGACGACGCTGCTCCTCGGCTGTGAAGAGCCGGTTCATGTCCACCGGTTCGCCGGCTTCGACGGCACCGGACAGATGATCGCTGATCGTGGTCGTCTTCAGCTTCCGCGCGTGCGCGATCTGCTCGATCGACCGCCCATCGCGAAAACGGCGCAGCGTGTCCCACGCCGTATCGCTGAGCCCGCTCTTGCGCGAAGCCGGCTTCTTCCCGCCGGACAACGGTCGCTCTTCGGCGAACGCCTGTCGCGAGTGATCCGACAGGTAGATCTTGATCTCAGCCAGGAACTCCGCGCCGAAGTCGCGCAGCTTGCGTTCGCCGACGCCGCTCATCCGCGCCAACTCCGCATGGGTCTGTGGATAGTAGCGCGCCATCTCGCGCAGCGTGACATCCGAGAAGATGACGTAGGCCGGCACGTCGCGCGCGTCGGCCAGTAGTTTGCGCCGCCAGCGAAGACGGTCAAAGAGCGTTTCGTCGCACGCCAGTTCGCCTGCGCGCGGCTTGGCGTACTCCGGCGCCGCCGCGGGGCGCATGATGGAAACGGCCTTTCGTTCGCGCAGGATCGTGCGGCCATCGGATGTCAGATCAAGCACGCGGTACATATCATCCGTTTGCCGCAGGAAGCCCTGCCGCAGCAGCTCGCGGCCCATGTGCTGCCATTCCTTCTTCGTGCGGTCCTTGCCGATACCGTAGGTCGAGAGTTTCTGGTGGTTCCAGCGGCGTATTTTCTCGGTGTCCGCGCCGACCAGGATGTCGACGGTATGGTTAAGTCCCGCGGAGAATCCGCTCGCCTGCGCGATGCGATAGACGCAGGAGAGCATCTTCTGCGCGTCCACGGTCGCATCTGCGCGTTCGCGCGGCGTGAGGCAGTTGTCGCAGGCCTGGCACGACGGTTCGCCGTACTGCTCGCCGAAGTACCGTAGCAGCGCCGAGCGGCGGCACTCGGCAGCCTCGGCGTAGTCGATCATCTCGCGGAGCTGCGCGCGGGCGATCTGCCTTTCTTTCTCGTCGGGCTTCTCGTCGATGAAGTGAGCGATCTTGGCGGCGTCGCCGGCGCTGAAGAGCAGCACACATTCGCCCGGCAGGCCGTCGCGGCCCGCGCGGCCGGTTTCCTGATAGTAGCTTTCGATGTTCTTCGGCAGGTCGGCGTGGACGACGAAGCGGACGTTGGGCTTGTTGATGCCCATGCCAAAAGCGATGGTGGCGCAGACGACGCGCGTCTGATCGCGGCGGAAGCATTCCTGGTTGTGCGAACGCTCTTCAGTCTCCAGACCCGCGTGGTACGGCCGTGCGCTGATGCCGGCGTGGTCGATGCGGGTGGCCAGGCTTTCGGCGCCCTTGCGGCTCTGGCAATAGACGATACCGCTCTCGCCCGGCCGCGCCTTGAGCAGTTCGAGCACCTGGTGGAACGTGTCGCTCTTGGGCAGCACGCGGTACGTCAGGTTTGGCCGGTTGAAGCTGGCCACATAGCGACGGGCGTCCCGCAGCTTGAGCTGCTTGACGATATCCTCGCGCACGCGCGCGGTTGCGGTCGCGGTGAGCGCCATGATGGGCGTGGTGGGGAAGAGCTTGCGCAGCTCGGCGAGCTGGCGGTATTCCGGCCGGAAATCGTGCCCCCATTCGCTGATGCAGTGCGCTTCGTCGACGGCGAAGAGCGCGACCTTCCACTGGCGGATCGAGTCCTGGAAGCCGGACATCATCAGCCGCTCGGGTGCCACGTAAAGCAGGCTGTAGCGGCCTTCGTGGAGTTCACGGAAGCGCGTCCGCGACTCGCCGGCCTCGATCGATGAGTTGAGAAAGGTCGCCTCGATGCCTGCGGCGTGCAGCGCGTCCACCTGATCCTTCATCAGCGCGATCAGTGGCGAAATGACCACGGTCAGGCCGGGCTGCGCGAGGGCGGGCAGTTGGAAGCAGAGCGACTTGCCGCCGCCGGTCGGCAGGATGACGAGCGTGTCGCGACCGGCGAGCGAATCGCGGATGATCTCTTCCTGCAGCGGCCGGAACGAGTCGTAGCCGAAGTGCTGCTTCAGCAGCGGGAGCAGCGGCGGATGCGCGGAGGTTTCTCCGGCATGGGGCGAGGGTGGGGTGGTGGGCGGGTGCGGCACGATTTCGGCTCCAGACTGCAAAAGCGGGAAACGGTCGGAACCTGGAGAAGTTGCTCCACCGTCGCCGGTGTGACAGCGCATCAGTTTACCGGGCTGTTTCGATATTGCGAATGACCTCAGTGGTCCGTCACACGTGAACGTGCTCTTCGTTGCTTCACAACGGCGTATCTGCCAGATACGCCATTTGTTCCGCGCCTCGATCACGCACGGCCTTCTCGGGTGCGTGACCGGTTTCGTCGGAACGCAGGTGTTCATTTTCCCTCTTCGAAGCGTCTCACTACCCATATCTTTGATGAAACCCTGAAGGACTCCACCTCCGTGTCGGAGGGGGTTGGGGGGCATAAGCGTTAACCTACGAATTGGCTTTTGAGGAGCTTCTC
>CAYSBP010000008.1:19941-35387 GCA_964429255.1 uncultured Planctomycetia bacterium | reverse complement strand
GGGAACCAGAGCCACCGTGCCACTGCGCCCTTCCTCGACTCCAATCCCGAAGCCGGTACGCCAAGATCCCGGGAGTTGTGTGCGTATCCGTGTCGCTTCGGATTTCGGCTTCAGTCCACGGACACCGCAAACAGCCGCGGTGTCCATGGCACCACTTAACTGAAAGTCTCACTCCGCCGCTACGCGCCCGGGGGGAGGATGGACGGCAGTGATCAGTGGTTAGTGATCAGAAGGCTGACGGCCATATGGAGTGCGCCGCTGCTGCGGCGCACTCCATAAGACCGTGAACCAACTCGCTCCAACTCCGTTACATGTCTGAGGATGGGCACAGAAGCGAGGGTATGCACATGCTCAGGAAGACGTGGATTCTGGCCGGCGTGATTCTGGCGACCGCAATCGTCGCAGCGGCCCTCTGGGCCATGGCGCGTTCACAACAGATGGAAGCCCGGCGGCTCGAAGGCGAGCAGCTTCTCGCGAATCTTCGCGGCTACGTGAAGGTTCAACGACTCGAAGAAGCCGCCCAGGTCCTGGCGTCGCTCAAGACCGATGGCGAGGGCTTCGATTATCTGGACCAGGCGCGCTACGAACTGGCGCGCGCCTACGTCGCCACCGGCTCGGGCGAGAAAGCCATCCCGCTGCTGGATCAGGTCTCGCTGCACAACCGCACGTTTGAATTCCAGCGCGCGATCCTCCGCGAAAAGCTCTGCGGGCTGTACTCGTTCTTCTTCGACCTCGCCGGCGACCTGCGCACGCCCGCACAACTGGATGACTACGTCTTCCACTCGAAACTGAACCCCGACCCGGCTGCGCAACCCAAGAACCCTCAGGGCTTCGACGATCCGAACAAACTGGTCGACTACTTCAACGTGGTGGCCAAGCAGTTCGAGGACGTCCTCGCGATCCAGAACCTGCCGCGCTCAGCCGAACCGGCGCTGGTGGAATGCTACGACGCCGTTCAGATTCTGCTCTACGGGCGCGGGCTGATCGTCCACGACATGCTGAAGGAACGCCTGGCCGCGTCGGCCACGGGCAGGAGCGCGCGGACCCTCTACCTGCTGGGGCATCAGTACTTCGTCGAGGCCGATTACGAGCGCGCGTTCGGCACGTGGGGGCAACTGGCCAAGGCCTTCCCGTCCGACAAAGGCACGCTGCGCGCGTTCGCACGGACACATGAACTCTTCGAAGGTCGCAGGCGGCTTGAGAAGAACTTCGCCTTCTGGCCGCTCGCCCGGCCAGCGTGGCTGGATGAACTGGCGGCGCAGGAGCCCTTCAAAGCCGAGGCGCAGAAGGTGAATGCCAAACTCGACGCGCACCAGGATCTGGCGCGATACAAGGACAGCACGGTAGTCTCTCTCGTTGAGACGGCCGAGCGCCTCCCGCTAATGAAGAGGGACTGTGTTCGCTTCGTCGTTGAGGCAGAGGTGTCGGAACTCCCACCCACGGATTATGCCGACGAAAATGACGAGCGTCGCCCTGTTCTCGAACGCGATCACATTTTCGACTGGCGTCTCCAGACGGAGTTCCGCGAATTCATTATCGAACGAGAAGGCGGTAAGGTCTTCTCTCCTTCCGAAAATCGCACCTTCACTGTCAAAACCAGTTACCACGGCGACGTCGAGTTCCGCGCACTGCGATTCCCGGACGGTGACTCGTATCGCAAGTACAGTGGTCTGGACGAGCAGGCAGCCGTCAAACACGCCGCCGCTTTACCCGAAGCCGCCAAGTGGACGCGTGACCTCGGCCCCTTGGGCATCAATGGAACGCACGAGACACTGACCCAGGAAGCCCCACTGACCGAGCCCGGCTTCTACCTGATCACCGCCCGCGCACGCTATGCGCCGGTCATTGCCACAACGCAGATGGCGATCGTTTCGCAGAAAGTCCTGACCTGGACCTCGCCGGAAGGCGTCCTCTTCCGCGCCGTCGATCGCGAGACGGGGCAACCCCTGACCGGACGGCGGCTGGCCGGAACGATCAAGCCGCAGTTCGACCTCAAGCGACTCGCTCCTGCCTTCTTCGACGGCTCCCGCAGCGAAGGTTTCATGACGGGCCTCCACAAGGCCTTCACCGAAGGGCAGCGCAACGAATTGACCACTGACAATGACCAGTTCATGGCCGGATTCGCCGAGGGTCTGAAATTGCGCGAGAAGTATCCTCAGACGCCCGATGCGTTTGAACTCAAGACTGACGACAAGGGCCTCGCGCAACTGGCCGTCCCGCTGAAGTGGCGCAACGAGGCCTGTGTGGTGGAAGCATCGCTGGACAATCTGGGGCAGGTCTGCCCGATCTACGCAACCTGCCGGCGCCTCGAAGCAGCGGATGACTGGAAGGCGCTCTTCTACGCCGAACGTCCTCTCTTCCGGCCCGGCGAGAAGGCCCGCATCAAAGGCCTGCTGCGCCGGCAGGGCAACCGTGGCACCAGCCTTCCCGCTTCCGAAGAACTGGAATTCGCGCTCTGGGGCATCGACGGGTTGCTCGGCATCTTCCGCGCGACGCCCAATGCAGCGGGCACCGTGACCTTTGAAGCGGCGCTTCCCGAGAACATCCGCGACGGCGCCTGCTACGTGACGATGGGCCAGCGTCAGGGCGGACAACGATACCCGGTCTTCCGCGTCGAACGCAGCGAGACGCCGGTCGTTCAGGTCGAAGTGCTCACCGACACCGATCTGGTCTTCGCCGGTTCGACGGTTCGCGGCAAGGTGAAGGCCTCGCGCATGGGCTTCATGGCTGCCGTAGGGTTGCCCGTGGAGTTGAAAGTCTACCGCGGCCCGGCACCTGCACAGCCGGCGCCCGAAGACGCGCGGGAAGATTTCTTCACGCCTGTAACCCTGGTCGATTATCCCGGCGGCGGCCCCAACGATGTGCTCGCCCGCCAGATCCAGGGGCTGACGGAAGTCTGGTCGACAGGCGGAAAGACCGACGCGCAGGGCGAGTATGCTTTCCGATTCGACTCCGACACCCGGGAGCCCTCGCGCTACGTGATCGTCGGCAGCGTCCAGTCCTTCCCGCAGCGGCAGGAAGTAGCCTCGGCGCAAGTCGTGACGCTGGACCTGCCGGTCTTCCTGGACGTCCGGCCCGAACGCTCGAACTACTATCCCGGCGAGACGCTCCACGCGACGGTCCTCACCCGCGGACTCGACAGCCGACCGGTCTCCTGCAAGCTGCGTCTGGACGTCGAACGCACCGACGACAAGGGCGCGGTATCCACGCGTTCCGAGAACCTGCAATCGAACAAGGAGGGGCACGCCGAGTTCAGTGTGATCCTGGGTACGCGCGCACCGCGCATCCGCCTGGGCGTCTGGGGAACGGCAGGCTGGGTCTACCGCGACGTGCGGTTCAACCTGCGTCAATTGGGTGCGACGGCGGGTGGTGCTGGTTTCACGCTGCAACTCGATCGCAAGGCCTACTATCCGGGTGAAACGGCCAAACTCACCATCCAGTCCGATCATCCCGGCGCAAGCGTGCTGGTGACGGTCTCGCGAGACAAGGTTTTCCGCCACCAGGACCTGACGATCGCCGGGGTGACGGGGACGATCGACGTGCCGGTTTCCGAGACGGACACGCCGAACGTCTTCTTCCATGCCGTGTCGGTCTGGGGAGACCGCGTGCAAACCGCGTCGATGGAAATCCCGGTCATCCCTGCACAGAAGATCCTCAAGGTCGCGATCGAGACGGACAAGGCCGAATACAGCGGCGGCGAGGGCATCACGGCGACGCTGAAGGTGACCGATCACCGCGGGCAACCCGTTCCGAATGCGGAAATCTCGCTGGGCGCGGTGCTCTCCAGCGCCTACGTGATGCAGGAGGACCTGACGCCGGACCTCGCGCGCTACTTTCTCAATCATCGTCTGCCGCTGGAGGTCGAGTTGGGTGGCAGCGCGTTAACCGCGGACGCTCCGCGCAGCCAGAATTTCTGGCGCGCACCGGTTTTTGCATGGGGCATCTACCGTGATCTGATCGAGAGCATCGGATTGGGCGGCGGTGGCGGCGGACGCTTTGGGGTTCGTTCGGGCGGCGGACGCGCGATGTGCGTGCGTAGCGGAGGCTCGATGTCCAGTGAGGCGATGGTGACGGTTTACGCCGAATTCCTCCGCCAGCACGGCCTGACGCTCTTCTGGGAAGGACGACTGGTGACCGACGCGCGCGGACAGACGAAGGCCGAGTTCCTGCTGCCGGCCAGCGGCGGGGCGTTCCGCTTTACCGCACGCGCCATCACGCCGGAGACGCTGGTGGGCGAAGTCCGGCGCGAGATCCGCTTCCGCCAGGACATCGTGCTGCAGGCGCCGTGGCCGACGAGCATACGGGAAGGCGAAGTCTTTCGGCAGCCGGTCTTCGTGATCAACGGCTCCGACAAAACACAGAAGGTAACCGTGGATGTGGCGTCCGACTTCGCCGCGCGGCCGGTCGCCGGCAACGAAGTCGAGGTTGCACCGGGTGCGGTCGCGCGCGTGGACTTCGAGATCGACGCACGGATCTGGCCCGCGGCCCTTTCTGAAGGCACGACGGGCTTCGTGCCCGCCATGAGCTTCGCGCGGTTCACTGCCGCGGCCCGTTTCGGCGAGCAGCGCAAGGTCGAAAGCCCTGCGATGGTGCCCGCGTACCCGCTGGGCGTCTGCGTGGAACGGCCGGCCTTCCTGATGGCCCAGGCCGGACAGCCGGCTACACAGGTCAAACTCGACCTGCAACCCGCCATCGCGCACTCGGTCAGCCTGGAACTCCGTCCGCTGGCCGAACCCGCCGCCGTCATCCGTCGTTTGACGGAAGAACTGGCCGCGCGCGCGCGAAGCGACGAACGACTCGTCGACGACTACGCCTGGGCCGCGGAAACCGAAGCCGAGCGGCTGCCGCAGGCGGATCAGCAGGCTGGACGTGCGCTCGTGCCCGCCGCGCCGCTGATGAGTTCGCTCAGACAAAACAACTACACTCCTTCGAGCCTGCTGGCCCTCGACAGCGCTCTTCGCCGCGGCGTCCGGGTGCCGTGCGAGTCGGCGGAGCACTGGCTGACGCTGCAGACAGGCCAGACCGGCGCTCCGGATGCGGCCACGCTGTGGGCCGTTTCCGCCTACGCTGCGGGCAAACCAACGAAGCTCGCCGAACGGGAGAAGCTCGCGGTATTCGCGGAAGGCCTCCGCCGAAAGGGCTCTGAACACATTGCCGGGTGGTGTTATCTGGCGCTGGCGTTCCGCGAATTGGATCGGCACGGCAAGGCAACGCAGTGCCTCGCGCAGGCGTTCTCCATCGCCGGTCTCAAATCACGCGAACGGCTGATGACCCCGGGCCTCGAGAACGCAGCCGCATTGCTCCTGGCGACCGCGCGATTGGATCCGGACGTGGATCGTCTGGGCCTGCTCCACGCCGCCGTCCTGGCCGAACTGGCGGCCTCCCCTGCCCGATCAACCTGGGTCACGGCGTTGACCGTGCACGCACTGAAGGAATGGTCGCGCCACTGGCAGAAACCGACGCAGGCGATGCAGGTGCTGGTGGACGGAAAAAAACGCGACCTTCCGCCAGACGGGAAGGTGATCGAGTATCCCGCGACGGGATCCGTCGTGTCGGTGAATGTCGAACCACCCGCGCAAGGCGCCGCCGTGCTGGAAATCCTCTGCCGGTATCGCATCGAACCTGACCGCTTCGTGGCCGAGGAAGGCTGTTCCCTCAACCGCACTTTCGCGCGTGTGGACCGCGACGGCCGGGCGGAACGCATGGAGAGCGGTGATGAACTGCGCCTGGGCGACGAACTGCTGATGATCGTGGAGTCGACCCCATCCGGCCATTGGCTGATCGTGCCGGGCGCCGGTCCGTTCTCCGCGCAAGCCAAGTCGCCTTTCGCGTGGCCGCCGCGTCTCGTCCGCCGTGACTTCATACTCAGCAAGGAGCGCCGCGCGCGTGTCCGTCAGGCGTATGAGGAAAAGCGAGCCGAAGACATCCGCAGCGAACTGCTGGCTGCCATCGCCGACGGCGATTACCTGGAAGAGACAGAAGGCAATGAAGACCGCACCTCAACCACGTGGACGATTGGAGGAACCGAACAGGATCTCCTGAAGAGCCGCTACGAGTACAGCGAGGTCATGGCGCTGACCTTCCGTCCTGACCGACTGGGATCGTTCCTCGCGCCGGCCGCCGCGCTTGAAACCGGCGAAGGCATGCCGCGGGCGGTTGCGCCGGAATTCCGCTTCAGCGTCGTGGAGGCCGACGCGGCGCTCGCTTCGCGTCCCGCAGAAATCAGGCAGACCGACGCCGAACGCGCCGCCGCGACCGAAGCGCTGCGGCTGACCCCCCCTGGTTTCCTGCTGGAACAAGCCGCGGGGCAGGAGTCTGACCGTTTCGACCTTCGGCCGGTCGCGTTCGGAGGCATTCTGCGCTCGACCGCGCCGGAGGCCTATGCGGCCTACACCCGTCTGGCCTGGGCTGAGGATGGTGCGTCCTTCGAGACGCTGACCGCCCGGGCGAATTGGCGGAGCCGGCTGTCGTTGCCCGACCTGGCCATCGGAACGCACGCTCTCCTTCCGGCCACGCTGGTCCGGCAACTGCTGGCCGACGAGGCACTCGTCGATCGCATTGTTCATGCTCCGGACCTTGTGGAAGTTCTGAGAACGCCGGCCAATGATTTCAGCCAGCAGGTGTTCTCCTGCGTCTTCGATGGCATCGCGAAGCTCCTCGAGAGCGAGAATACATGGCGCAAAGCCATACTGGCCGCGGCATGGGGCACGCCCGCCGCGGAAGACGTTAATCTGCGCCTCCTTACCCTGGCCGACGTAATGGCCGCCTTGACACCGGCTCAACGCGAAGCATTTCTTGAACTGTCGGATGCAACGAGGGCCGCAGTCGGAACGACCCCCTCCCGCGCGAATCTGAGCCTGCACGAAGCGCTGAAGAGCTGGGCCGCCGAGCGGACACTGACGATCGAGTTCGCGGCGAACGTGCGCGATCTGGAAGCTGGCGAGTTCGTCCTTCACCTTCCGGACTTGGCCAGCGTGGATGCCCTGCGCGACCAGTTGAAGAACTTCGGATTGAAGGCGTGGCGCAAAGGCACGCAAGTCACCGTCGAGCTGGATGGGACGCTGGCCATCCTGAATCCGGCGTGGCGTGACTTCTGGGCGGCGAAGGATGCCGAAGGACGGCTCCGCTGCGCGCTGGCGCGCCAGGAAGTCGGCGACCTGGCGGACTGGATCTCCCACTTGAAGGTGGACTTGTTCAGCCGCTATCGGCCGCGCATCGAGGTCCCGGTGGAACTCCGACAGGAGACCGCGTTGAAAGAGTACAAGCTCAACGGGCGTCCGCTGGCCGAGCAGTTCGACAACCTGCGCGCGCAGGGGCTCAAGTTTGAGACCACCGGCGGCGTGCTGAGGTTCGTGCTTGTCAAATGATGGCGCAGCGTCAATGCGGGATGCGGCGGGGACGTTTCAAGGATGCAAACGAGTCTGCACATCAGGACTCCTTGTCGCCCAGACAGGTACCGACCAGCCGGGCGGACGCTAACCAGGGATGATCGAACGGAATGGACTTCCTCTTGCCCGCGATGTCCTCCAATGGGATCGGTACGCAGGTATTACCGCGGACGGCGACCATGACGTTGTAGACGCCTTCGGCGAGCAGCTCGGCGGCCTTGGTTCCCATCAGCGTGCAGAGCATGCGGTCCGTGGCCGTGGGTGAACCGCCACGCTGGACATGGCCGAGCGAGGTCAGGCGCGCTTCGGTACCCGTCAGATGCTGCAGTCGGCGGGCGATCCGGCTGGCCATCGGTTCCTGGACTTCGTGGACGATCTGGTTTTCTGCGTTCGCAGTTTCCGCAAGGGCCTCGGGCGCGGCCTTCCTTCTCTCGCGGCGGTCCCGCTTGCGGTCGGATTCGCCGCCGTTGTGCTTTTCTTTTTCCTTGCCCTTCTCCTGCTCCTGGTGCGCGAGGCGGGCCGCTTCTTCCTTGCTGACCGCGCCCTCGGAGACGGCGATGATGGAGAAGCGCTTTCCGCTGCGGCGCCGTTCGAAGAGATGCTCGGCCACGACATCCAGGTCGTAGGGAATTTCAGGGATGAGGACGATGTCGGCGCCGCCGGCCATGCCCGCTCCGAGCGCCAGCCAGCCCGTGTGGTGCCCCATGACCTCGCAGATGATCATGCGGTTGTGGCTGGTGGCTGTCGAATGCAGCCGGTCGATGGCCTCCGTCGCTATGGCCATGGCCGTGTCGAAGCCAAACGACACGTCCGTCTCGGCCACGTCGTTGTCGATGGTCTTGGGGAGCGTGAGGACGTTGATCCCGCCGGCCTTGTTGAGGTGCAGCGCGTTCTTCTGCGTCCCGCCTCCGCCCAGGCAGACCAGACAGTCAATGCCCAGACGCCGCGCGTTGTCCACGGCCGTAGCGGTCATGTCCATGGTTCGTCCGCCCATGGGCATTTTGTGTGGTTTGTCGCGACTGGTTCCCAGGATCGTACCTCCATCGGTCAGAATGCCGCTGACCGCGCGATCATCGAGGGTGATCGTGCGGTTTTCGATGAGCCCGCGGAAACCGTCCAGGATTCCGATGACCTGGATGCCATAGCGCCCGATGGCCGCCTTGGCCACTCCGCGGATGGCCGCGTTCAAGCCGGGACAGTCTCCGCCCGATGTCAGAATGCCGATGCAGCGCGTCTTGGGACGTCGCATGTACGTTTCTCCGGAGGAGCGAGGTCTTTCCGATTACGTCCGGAGCGTAAAACGCCCCTGCGGGGTTGTCACGCGGTTTTTGACGGATGTGCCGAGTGGGGTCTGCCGGATTGCATTTCCCAAAGAAGAAACGGGACGCACCCGCTCTTCGCAGGTGCGTCCCGAATGCAGCGCACAGCCGTACTCAGGCTTTGGGGAAGAACTCGTTGTGCAGCGAACCGACCACCGCGGGGATCTCCTGGTTGTTGATCAGGAAGGTAATGTTGATCTCGCTCGCGCCCTGGCTGATCATCTGGATGCTGGTCTTCGATACCGAAACCGCCTTGAAGGTCCGGGCGGCCAGGCCGATCGAGTGTTTCATCCCTTCGCCGACGATCGCCACGATGCACTTGCCGGTCTGGATATCCGTCTTGACCTTCACGTTCGCATCCAGGTCCTTCAGCATGCCCTCGAGATCCTTGCGCAGCGCATCCAGACGGACCTTGTCCGTCACGTTCGTGGTCATGGAGACGCTGACTTCGCTGGTCGAGATCATGTCGATGACGACGTGGTTGCGGTCCATGACATTGAAGAGGCGGGCCATGAAGCCTTCCATGCCCAGCATCCGCTCGCTGCGCACGTTGATCAGAACCTGGTCTTCCTTGTAGACGATGCACTTGACTGGCCGCTTCGGATCCAGATCGCCCTTGGGGGTGATCGTGGTGCCGGGGGCTGCCGGGTCGAAGGTATGCAGCACGCGCACCGGGATATTCTTATTCATCGCCGGGATCATGGTCGCGGGGTGGAGCACCTCGGCGCCGTAGTACGCCAGTTCGCTCGCCTCGGCGAAGCTCAGTCGAGCCAGCGGCCGGGCATCCTTGATCAGCGTCGGGTCCGAGGTCATCACGCCGGGGACGTCCTTCCAGACCTGAATCTCGCAGGCACCCAGCGCCCCGCCGAAGATGGCCGCCGTGTAGTCCGAGCCCGAACGGCCGATGGTGGTGATGTCGCCGTTGGGGTCCTTGCCGATAAAGCCGGTGACCACCGCCAGTTTCTTCTTGTGTGGCGCGAAGGCCTTCTCGATCCGCTCGTTGATATCCGAGGTCGGGCGGGCGTTCATGAAGCGCGAATCGGTGGTGAAGCCGAGGTCATAGGCATCGAACGCCTCGGCCTCCTTGTGGCCGCGCTTCTGCAGGACGGCCGCAAAGGTCCGGGCCGAGATCCGCTCGCCAAAACTCGCCACGTGGTCGTACAGCCGCGGCGTTACTTCGCGGACCATCTGGATGCCGTGGAGCAGGTTTTTGAGTTCCTGCAGCAGGTTGCCGGCCAGATCCGCGGGGAGGTCCAGCCCCTTCAGGATCTCCTTGTGTCGCTTCACGATCTCCGTGTAGACGGGCTCCTGCTCGCCCTTGACGGCCTTGCGCGCGGCATCGAGCAGCTTGTCCGTGATCTTGGAATAGGCCGAAACGACGACCATCGGCTTGTGGCCGGTGAGCTTGGCCTCGCGTTCGACCAGTTCCGCGCATCGCCGGATCGCGTCCGGACTGCCCACCGAGGTACCGCCGAATTTCATCACGTTCATGGCTGCGCGCACCTTTCCTGGCTTACAGTGGGGCCTCGTCGTTGGTCGCAAGGCCAGCCACGTCAAAAGGGGGAACAAACGAGGGTCCAGCGAAACCGCCAGAAGAACCAGCACTTGTTTCCGCCAAGGGTCGGGAACTTACTCGACGCACGGCTGAATTTCAACCGCAGGCGAGTGGGGTCCACGACGCGGCCACGGGTGCCCCCAATGGTGTTCGGCACTTGGCTTGCTGCTGCACGGACAGGCCCGGTTCTGGAGGGCTTCAGGATCTGGGCGCTGAGGGCCTGTCCATGGCACCCCCATGACGCAAGGCCTCGCGTGCGGTTCATCCAGGGACACCTGGCGTCCAGCATTGCTTGGAAGAGGTGCCGGGTTGACCCATTCGGTGGCCGCGGGTGAGGCCTTGCGTTCTCGCGGGTGCCATGGACAGCGCGTGGCCCTGAGCCGAAGGCCCCAGGCCCAAGGTGCGCTGTCCGTGCTATCGGAGGACCGTGGCACTATCGCACCACGTCGATCCGTCCGACGTCCACGGCAACCTGCAAACCTTGCGCAAGAACCCCCACTGCGCATCTATTGCGCACGGTCATATTCTCTTAAATCCTTATTGGTAAACGAGTTATCCAATGGCACGCGGATTGTGTATGTCCTCTTGCGAAAGGCGTCGCGCACGTGGCGCGCACCGCAAACGGAAGACCCGATGGGTCTGAAGGGACAAGGAGAACCGGCATGTACAAGTGGACACTGATCGTGGCGTTCTTGTTTGGGATGGCCACGCTCATAGCGGCGGAAGGCGGCAAAGGAGACGGGAACGGAGCGGGTGCGGGAAAGGGCGCGAACTTCGTGGATGAAGATGGCGACGGTGTCTGCGACAACGCCGGGGAAGGAAAGGGCAATGGTGAATGCAAGCGCCAGCGCAACGGGGAAGGCCAGGGCCATGGCGAGTGCAAACGCCTCCGTGATGGTGAGTGCGAGAGCGGGGAATGCGAGGGGGAAGGCGAACCACTGCGCCTGCGTCTGCGCAACGGCAAGGGTCCGCATGGCGGCGGCGGAAACGGAAACTGCAGGGGCAAGAGCTGAGGCACGGGGAATGTAGTGCCCATCGTCTCAGTCGTCTGGATAGAGGCAGGCGGGCGCATAGCGCCCGCCTGCTATCGTTTGACGGGTCTGGTTTTTGCAATTCCAGACGTTGGCGGTAGACTGAAAGGCCAGAACGATGCGTGCTTACCTTGCCCCACTAGCCGCCGGCATGGTCCTCCTGGCGCTGCTCCTCGCCTGGGCCGTCAATGAACAACACCAGGCCCAGACGGCCGCCCTCGATGCTTTGCGCGAAGAGTCGCTTGCCGTCAGCACCGCGCTGGAAGGCAGCCTTCAGGTCGGCATTCGGCGCGGTTGTTTCATGCGCGAACGTTTCCAATCCCTTCTCGACAACGTAGTGAAAACGGTCGGCATCCGCTTCGTGGCGCTGCGGCAATCCAGTGCGTGGTCCTTCACGGCCGGGCAGCCCGCTGAACAGATCGATGGATTGGCCGGCGAGGGGCAGCGTCTGGACGAAAGTGTTTTCATCGCCTGGCGTACGCTCCGCCTGCAGGAAGCGGGACAGGGCGCCGGACAAGGGATGGGGCAGGGGCAGGGGTACGGCCAGCGGCGCGGCGAGGCTCGCTGGGCGGAACAGATGGACTGCGAAGCGAAGGGCGAGCAGCTGCTGGTTGTGGGCTTGAGCACCGATCGCTATCGCCGGGCCGTCCACGATGCACAACGGCGCGTCTGGATCCTGCTGGGCGTCGGCGTACTGGCACTGCTCGGAACGCTGGGCGCCTGGTCCGCGACCCTGCGCAGTCGCGCGCTGGCCCAGCGTCTGCAGCAGACGCAGGCGCGCACCGCACATCTGGAGGAGCTGAGCCTGGCCGCAGCCGGTCTGGCCCATGAAACCAAGAATCCACTCAATGTCGTACGCGGACTGGCGCAACTGCTGGCCGAGGACCATTCGCTGCCCGCGCAGGTCCGCGAACGGACCGAAGCGATTGTCGAAGAGGCCGATCGTGCCACGGCACGTCTGAGCGATTTCATGGCCTATGCACGCTCGCGTCCGCCGAAGCCGGAAAGCGTTGATGCCGGGGCGCTGGTCCAACGCGTCGCCGATCTCCTGCGGCCCGACGGTGAGTCGGCGGGCGTGCGGTTGGAGGTGCAGGCCGAACCCCTGCGATTACGCGTCGATCCAGAGCAGTTCCAGCAGGTACTGATGAACGTGCTGTTGAACGCGCAGGCGGCAACGCCGGCCGGCAAATCCATCACCGTTCGCCTTGCGCGAAGCGGCGCAGCGGCCATGCTGGAGGTCCGCGACGAAGGCCGCGGCATCCCGGACGAGATCCGTCCCAGGCTCTTCCAGCCGTACGTGAGCGGCCGCGCTGGCGGGCACGGTCTGGGTCTTGCGATCGTGAAACGCATCGCCGACGCCCACGGTTGGCACATCGCGGTGGAGTCGAAGCCGGAGGCGGGCACGCGGTTCGTTTTCAGTGGTCTGGTGGTGGATGAAGGGAGTGCTTCGTGAGCGGGTACGTCCTGGTGGTCGATGACGAAGCGCGCAGCCGCGAGCTGTACGCCGAGACGCTTCGCGCCGCCGGACTCGAGGTCCAGACCGCCGCGGACGCGGCCGAGGCGCGCGCGCGAATCGAAGCGGCCCTGCCCTCCATGGTGGTCAGCGACGTGCGGATGCCGGGTGAAGACGGGCTGAGCCTGCTGCGCGACGTTCGCCGGACGCACGATCTTCCGTTTCTTCTCGTCACGGCGCACGCGGATGTCCGTGAGGCCGTCGCGGCGCTCAAACTGGGCGCGGTCGACTACCTGGCCAAACCGGTCGATCTCGACGAACTCGTTGCGGCCGTTACCGACGCGGTTGGCGGAAGGCCCGCTGGACGCGATGAGCTTCCGGTCGAAGCGCTGCAGGGCATCATCGGCGAGAGTCCCGCTTTTCGTGCGGCGCTGCGGGATGCCTGGCGCGTGGCCGGCAGCGATGCCACCGTCCTGCTGACCGGCGAAAGCGGCACCGGCAAAGAAGTGCTGGCACAGTTCATCCACCGGAACAGCAAGCGCGCTCGGGGACCGCTGATTGTCGTCAACTGCGGCGCAATCCCCTCGACACTGCTGGCCAGCGAACTCTTCGGGCACGAGAAAGGCTCGTTCACCGGCGCGACCGGAAAACGGTCGGGGCGGTTTCGCGAGGCCGACGGCGGCACGCTCTTCCTGGACGAGATGGGTGAGTTGCCGCTCGACCTGCAACCGGCGCTGCTGCGGGCCATCGAGACCGGTCGCTTCACGGCGGTGGGCGCCGATCGCGAGACGGAAAGCAACTTCCGCCTCATCGCCGCAACGAATCGCGACCTGACCAAAGAGGTAGGCCGTGGCCGTTTCCGCGAAGACCTCTTCTATCGCCTCAATGTGATCGCCTTGTGTCTGCCGCCGCTGCGCGAGCGGGCCGAGGATGTCCTGCCGCTGGCGCGGCATTTCCTGGCGCAGGGCGCCAGCGGCCCCAAACGGCTCTCGCCCGCTGCCGCTCGCGCGATTCAACGGCACGTGTGGCCTGGCAACGTGCGCGAGCTGGCCAATGCAATGGAACGCGCGCGGCTTCTTTCGCCCGGCGACGTGATCCTGCCCGAGCACTTGCCGCCTACGCTGCGCCAGACGGGAGACGCTCCGGCTCCTCCGGTCTTACCGGAGGGCGAGAGCGTTCGTGCGTTGGAACTGGTGGAACGTGATTCGATCGCTAAAGCGCTCGAGAAGACGGAAGGCAACCGCACCCGCGCCGCCGAACTGCTCGGCATCAGCCGCCGGGCGCTGATCTACAAACTGAAGCGGTACGGGATTTGTTGAGCGACCGCCTCAGCCGCCGCTGAAAACCCCGTTCCCATCGGGTTTCGGCGGCATTTCCCTGCGCTTTTCCTGGAATCCTATGCCCTTCATCTGTTATTCATATACGGATCAATCGAACGGGAGATACCATGGCCATCCTCATCGACGGCAGCACGCGGGTGATCTGTCAGGGCATTACGGGCGCCTGCGGTGCACAGCACACACGCGGATGCCACTACTACGGTACTCGCCTTGTCGGCGGAGTGACACCGGGCAAAGGCGGCACGACCTTCGACATTGAAGCGACCGAAGCGGGCGGAGGGTTCGACGGCAAGGCGCCCGGAAAAGCGATCCCGATCCCGATCTTCAACACGATGGCCGACGCCGTTCGCGAGACCGGCGCGGATGCGACGATGATCTTCGTCCCGCCGCCCTTCGCCGCCGATGCGATCATGGAAGCGGCGGATGCGGGCATCCGCCTGATCGTCTGCGTGACGGAAGGCATTCCAGTGGTGGACATGGTCAGGGTGGTCCAAGCGATAAAGCGCTACCCCTCATCCCGTCTGATCGGACCCAACTGTCCGGGCGTCATCACGCCGGAGGCCTGCAAGATCGGCATCATGCCGGGCCACATCCATCGCGCCGGCGACATCGGCGTCCTGAGTCGATCGGGAACACTGACGTACGAAGCCGTCTGGCAGCTTACGCAGGCTGGGGCGGGGCAATCGACCTGTGTCGGTATTGGTGGCGACCCGGTACGCGGCACAGGCTACATCGAGATGCTGGAACTCTTCGAAAAGGACCCGGCTACCCACGGCGTCGTGCTGATCGGCGAGATCGGCGGGAGCGACGAGGAAGACGCCGCGGAGTGGATCAAGACGCGGATGACCAAGCCGGTGGTCGCCTTCATTGCCGGTCGCACGGCGCCGCCCGGACGTCGCATGGGCCACGCCGGCGCCCTGATCACCGGTTCGTCGGGAACGGCGGAAGGCAAAGTGCAGGCGCTACGTGCCGCCGGCGTCACCGTCTGCAACTCGCCAGCCGACATCGGCGCGACCATGCTGAAGGCGCTGGGTCGGGCTTGACGCTGCCACCCAATGGTGTTCGGTAGGTGAATTGCGCGGAATCGTAATCGCAATCGCAAGTCGGTCGTTCATGTCCGATGGTGGCCGGCCGAGCTACGATTGCGAGTGTGATGAGCCCCTGCCACGGGTGGCACCGAAAAACCGTTTTCGTAATCAGCGTCGGCTGTTCTGTACTGAACGGCGGCTCCTGGCTACAATCCCGTGGTGTTTTTGACCCGGATTTGAGGAGCGCCGCCATGATCAAACAGATCGCACACATCTGCATCTTCACGACCGACCTTCAGACGACACACCGCTTCTACACCGAGGTGTTGGGT
>CAYSBP010000008.1:16593-19841 GCA_964429255.1 uncultured Planctomycetia bacterium | reverse complement strand
CATCTTCACGACCGACCTTCAGACGACACACCGCTTCTACACCGAGGTGTTGGGTTTGAAGGTAGCCTTCCGTTTCGAACGGAACGGCGAACTCTTCGGGTACTATTTCGCGATGGGCAACAACACCTTCGTCGAAGTCTTCAAGGGCGACCCCGGCGGTTCGGGCGGGATCAAGCATCTCGCCATCGAGGTTGAGGATATGGACGGGATGATTGCGCGGGTGAAGAGCCATGGCGTCGAGATTGGCGGGAAGGAGCAGGGAGCCGACCGCACCTGGCAGGTCTGGCTGAGCGACCCGAATGGCGTGAAGATCGAGTTCCACGAGTACACCACCGAGAGCATGCAGTTCAAGGGCGGAACGTGCGTGGTGAACGGGTAGGTATCAGGTCCGTTTCAGTACTGGACGGAACTTGTAGGCGTACAGGATGGGGCCGTCACCGTTGTCCGTGCGGAGGCGGCGTACGACCATCTCGACGGCCATGCCGACGCTCGTCTCTTCCGGTTCGACGTCCGTCAGTTGCGCGATCAGGCGCACGCCGTCCTCGAGGTCGATGATGGCGGCCATCAACTGCGCCCCTTTTGGGAAACCGGAAGAAGGCTGGTGGATGCTGGTGACCGCCGCCACGCGTCCGCGCCGGGCGAGGCGCACGGTGTTCAGTTCACTTGCGCCGCACTGGTTGCAGCGCTTGCGCGGCGGGAAATGCGTCGTCTGGCACTTCGCGCAGCGAGTGCCCTCGAGGCGATAATAGCACGGCTTAAGCCTGTGGAATCGCGCCAGTTGCATGGTTCAGTTCCCGAGAATGTGCGTTACGGCCACGGAGGCCAGGCCACCGACGCTCTGTGTCAACGCCAACCGGCAGTCCTTCACCTGCGTCTCGCCGGCCTGTCCGCGCAACTGCTGGACCGCCTCGACGACCTGATAGGCGCCGCTGGCGCCCACCGGGTGGCCGCGCGCCTTGAGGCCGCCGCGCGTCGAACACGGCAACGAACCTGCAACGCTGATGTTGCCTTCCAGCGCGAAGGGAATCGCCTGCCCGTCCTTCACGAACCCGCTCGCCTCCAGCGAAAGGGCGGCAACGATGGAGAAGGCGTCGTGGACCTCCACGAGATCGATGTCCTTCGAGGTCACCCCCGCCTGCTTGTAAGCCAGTTGAGCCGAGCGGCGGATCGCTTCGCAGCGCAGGATCTCGCGCCGGGAAGCCAGCCCGATCGTATCGGTCGCCAGCGACGAGCCCAGGATCCGGATCGGGCGATCGCAGAGTGAGCGTGCTCGCTCTGCGGAGCACAACACCACGGCGGCAGCGCCGTCCGCCACGGGAGACGAATCGAGGATGCAGATCGGTTCGGCCACCATGGGGGAACGCGCGTAGTCTTCCAGCGTGACCGGTTTGCGGAACATCGCGTTTGGGTTGCCCTTGGCGTGGTTGTGCGCGTTGATGACGAACGTGGCAAAATCGTCCTTCCGGACGCCGTATCGTTCGATGTACAGGCGCATCATGAGCGCGTTCAGGGCGGTGAAGGTGATGCCGTGCGCCGCCTCATAGTCGGCGTCGGCGGCACCGGCCAGCGCGGCGGTCGTGTCTTCGATGGGCAGATCGGTCAGTTTCTCCACGCCCACCGCCACGACGAGGTCGTGGGCGCCCGACGCGACCGCGAGGTAGCCCGCGCGAACGGCCGCGCCGCCCGAGGCGCAGGCTGTCTCGATCTTCATCGCCTCGATGCCGTTGAAGCCGGCGAAGTCCGCGATGACGGTGCCCAGGTTCTCCTGCCCGCAGGTGACGCCGGAGAGCATGTTTCCGACGAAGAGCGCCTGCGGCGCATCGACCTTGGAATCCTCGATGGCGGCCAGCACGGCTGCGGCGCCCAACTCCCGCAGCGGGCGATCCCAGTGCTCCTCCACGGGGGTCTGGCCGATCCCGATGATGTATACTTCTCGCATGCGTGATCTTCTCTACTCGGTATGAATCTTGTTCATGTGGCGCAGGTAAACGCCGTAGTCCCGGATCTCGCGCTTGCGCGCAAGGTAATCCGCCACCATCGGTCCCTTCATGCGCATCTCGCGGATCCGATCGGTCACGACAAACGACATCGAATCGCTGCCGGCCCCCGAGCCGTAGGAGGTGAAGAAGATTCGGTCTCCGGCCGTGGCGCGGTCGAGCGTCGCCGCCAACCCCAGCAGCGAGGAACCTGAATAGGTGTTCCCGATGTACGGCACCAGGAAGCCCGGTTCAATCTGCTCGGGCGTGAACCCCAGTTTCTTGGCCAGTCCACGGACGAACTTGGGCACCGGCTGATGGAAGACCGCCCACTGGTAGTCCTTGGCGGTCCGGCCCAGACTATCGAGCATGCCGCGCGCCGCGCCCAGCGAATGCGCCAGGTACGCTGGCGTGCCGGTGAAGCGCCGGCCGTGCTGCGGGTAGTGGGCGTGCGCGTTGCGGAAGAAGTCCGCAGTGTCGGTCACGTAGGACAGGGTCGCCTCGATGGTGCAGACGGCCGTTTCCGCAGGCCCCATCAGGTAGGCCGCCCCGCCCGCCGCAGCCGTGAACTCCAGCGAATCACCGGGCGCAGACTGCGCGGTATCCATGCCGATCGCCATGGCATACGGCGCCATACCCGAACCGACGAAACCGATCGCCGCCTGCATCGCCTCCGAACCGGCCTTGCAGGCGAACTCGAAATCGGCCGCATTCACATAGGGCGACAGCCCCAACGCTTCCGCGACCATGGTGCCCGTAGGCTTGACCGCGTACGGCTTGGACTCGCTACCCACCCAGACGGCCCGGATGTCCTCAACGGGCACATTGGCCCGCTCGAGCGCCGTCAGTCCGGCCTCGATGCTCATCGTGGTGGTGTCTTCGTCGGGCCCCGGCACCGACTTGCTGCGTACGGGGATCCGCTCGGGTCCGACACCCCAACACGCCCCGATGACTTCCGTTCGGACGCGGAAGCGGGGTATGTAGGCGCCATAGCTGGTTATGCCAACAGGACGGTTGGTGCGCAGGAGTTTGACTTCGCCGGACAAACCTGACTCTCCTTTGATCCTGCCGCGTCACGCAACGGCACCCCTATCAGCCCTTCGCCCGCAAACCCACGCCACGTCAGCTCGTAGGCTTATGTCCTGACCATCGGAAAACGCAGGCCAACTCCAGGCAAACTAAGGGATCGTCCACGGTAATAGCGGCTGTAGCCAAATTCAAATGCAAACAGATGGTTCTCCATTTGAGCCCGAACCGTCTGGATATACACTT
>CAYSBP010000008.1:0-16493 GCA_964429255.1 uncultured Planctomycetia bacterium | reverse complement strand
TTAAGGACCCTGAGCAACCGATGATTGAGGCCCGAAAAGCGGATCACCTGCGCATCTGCGCCGAAATGGACGTGGAATCCGACAAGACCACCCTCCTGGAAGAAGTGCACCTCGTCCATCGGGCCATGAGCAGCATCTCACTCGACGCGATCGACACGTCGACCGAGTTCATGGGCCGCACGCTCCGTGCGCCGCTCTTCATCAGCGCCATGAGCGGCGGCACGGCCGGGGCGGAGGACCTAAACCGCAATCTGGCCCGCGCGGCACAGGCCACCGGCCTGGGCTTCTGCCTGGGCAGTCAGCGTCCCATGCTGGAGAAACCGGACCTGCGCGGCACCTATTCCGTCCGGAAGTATGCCCCCGACATCCCGATCGTCGGCAACCTGGGCATCCAGCAGGCCGCGGTAGCCAGGCCCGAAGACGTGGTGGCGCTGGTTTCGAGCATCGAGGCCGACGGACTGGCCATTCACCTCAATCCGGCCCATGAGATCCGGCAGGAAGAGGGTGACCGGGCCTTCCCCAACGGTATGCAGGCTCTCCGGACGCTCGCGCGCCGCCTTCCCGGCCGGCTGATGGTGAAGGAAACCGGCTGCGGGATCTCCCGGCCGGTCGCCGCCGAGTTGAAGAAGGCCGGCGTGAAGGTACTCGATACTGCGGGCGCCGGCGGGACGTCCTGGCCGCGGGTCGAAAGTCTGCGCCGTGGCGTTCCCGAATCGCAGCGCACCTGGCTGGACGAGTGGGGCATCCCCACCGCCGCCTCGATTCTTCAGGTGCGCAACATGGGTTTCACGCTGGTCGGCTCCGGCGGCATTCGCTCGGGGCTCGACGCGGCCAAGTGTCTGGCGCTCGGGTGCGACCTGGTTGGCATGGCCTTGCCGGTGCTCCGGGCGTATCGCGCGGGCGGATATGACGGCGCGGTCGCCTTTCTGCAACAGATGATCGCCGACCTCAAATCCGTCATGCTGCTGGTGGGCGCCAGGGACCTTCGTTCGTTGAAGAAGCAGAAACCGATCATCACAGGAGTTCTCAGGGAATGGCAGATCCCAACCAGGAACAGGTAACGAAGGGCGAGCGGTCTTCACGTCTTCCCGGATTCTACAAACGCAAGGTCGCCGATCGTCTCGATCAGTTGGACGGTTGGGGGCCCCTGTCGCCCGAGGAGAAGGCGCGGCTCCTGGGCCAGAGTCTCCCTCTCGAGAAGGCCGACATGATGGTCGAGAACGTCATCGGCACCTTCGCCATGCCGCTGGGTCTGGCGGTCAACTTCAGGATCAACGGCCAGGACCGTCTCGTGCCGATGGCTGTTGAAGAGACCTCCATCGTTGCGGCCGCCTCCAACTCCGCGCAGTTGATCCGTGAACACGGCACGCTGACCGCCCGATGCGAAGCCACGGTGATGGAAGGCCAGATCCAGTTGACCGACATCGCCGACATCGAGCAGGCCATCCAGCGGATCGTGGAATCCAAGGAACGACTGCTGACCCTGGCCAACGCGCAGGACCGCATGCTGGTCAGTCTGGGTGGCGGCGCGCGCGACCTGTACTGCCGGAAGATCGAGACCGAGAGCGGTCCGATGCTCATCGTCCATCTGGCCGTTGACGTGCGGGATGCGATGGGCGCCAACGCCGTCAATACCATGATCGAGACGCTCGGCCCGCTCCTGGCGGACCTGGCGAAAGGCGATCTCCATCTTCAGATCATCACCAACTACTGCGACCGTTCGCTGACGCGTGCGCGCTTCGAGGTGCAGGTCGACTGCCTGCAGTGGAAGAACTTCACCGGCCGGCAGGTCGCCGAACGGCTGGTCCGCGCGTACCACTTCGCAGACGCCGATCACTACCGTGCCACGACGCACAATAAAGGCGTCATGAACGGCATCGACGGCGTCCTGATCGCCACCGGGAACGACTGGCGCGCGGTGGAGGCCGGTTGCCACGCCTACGCGGCGCGCTCCGGCCGGTACCGCTCGCTGACCCGTTACCGCATCGAAGGCGACCAACTGATCGGCGAGATTGAATTGCCGATCGCCGTGGGCCTGGTCGGCGGGGTCACGAAGCTTCATCCGATCGCGGCGATCGCTCTGAAACTGCTGGGCGTCACGCGCCGAAGCGAACTGGCCGAAGTCGTCGCCTGCGCCGGCCTGCTGCAAAACTTCGCGGCCCTGCGCGCGCTGGTCACGGCTGGCATCCAGAAGGGCCACATGAGCCTGCACGCCCGCAACGTGGCCTGTTTCGCGGGCGCCGAGGGCGAACTGGCCGTCAACGTGGCCGAGCAGATGGAGAAAGAAGGCCGCGTCAGCTTCGACCGGGCGAAGAAGATTCTTGAACAGCTACGGGGCGAGGCCATGTAACAGGAGCTATCCGGTCGCGGGGCGATGGTTCATTTTCCATTGGTCATTGATCATGGGCTGACCGCAAGGAAGATAGGCCACCGCATGGGCGAGCCCAATGATCAATGGAAAATGAACAATGATCAATAGGACCCTCCGTGGCAAACGTTTCTTGAGGACCGAATGAAATCTGCGACGCAGACCGCTCCCGGCAAGCTGATCCTGCTGGGGGAACACGCCGTTGTTTACGGGCAACCGGCCATCGCCGTTCCGCTCAAGCGGCTCTGCGCGGAGGCCACCGTCACGCCATCGTCTGCGGAGCAACCGGTCACGGTCGCCCTGGAGGATTTTGAACACCATTCGGGAAGCATGACCACCCAGCCGGGCGCGGGCGTCTGGGGGACCGGCTTCCAGATCCCGCCTGGCGTCCAGATGGTCTCGTCCGATTTCCTCAGTTCACCGGAGGCCGCCCCGTTCATCCGCCTGCTGGAACTGGCCACGGCGGACGGCCGCGTTCCGAACAAGGGCTGGCGTCTACAGGTGCGTTCGCGCATCCCGATCGGTTGCGGGTTGGGCAGCAGCGCGGCCGTCTGCGCGGCCTCGTTCCGGGCGATCTACAGTGCGTTTGGTCTGGCCTGCACGCCGGAACAGCTCGCCGAACGCGTCTACGAGACCGAGCGGATCCTGCACGGCACGCCCAGCGGCATCGACAACACCGTGATCGCGCTGGAACGGCCCGTCGTCTTCCAGCGCGGATCGGACCTCAAGCTGTTGCAGATGCCCGGCCATCTGCAATCGGACGCCTTCCTGGTCGTGGGCTACTCCGGTATCCGTCATCAGACGCGCGAAGTGGTTGGCGACGTGCGCAAGGCATGGGAGGCGGACCAGGCCACGTTCGACGCGATCTTCGAAGAGGTGGGTCAGGGTGCGCGCGCGGGCGCCAGAGCCATCGAGGCGGCGGACTGGAAGACGCTGGGTGCGCTGATGGATCGTAATCAGACGCTGCTGGAGCGCATGGGCGTCTCGTGCAGGGAGTTGGATGCGCTGGTCGGCGCCGCGCGCCATGCCGGCGCGCTGGGTGCCAAGCTGAGCGGTGCGGGCCGTGGCGGATGCATGGTCGCCTTGGCCGCCAACGCCGAGGACGCAAGTCGCGTTCAGACGGCGATCGAGCAGGCGGGCGCGAAGATGTGCATGGTGAGCGGAATGGCGAGCTAACTGCCGCAGGGCTTTCGCGCGCACCTTCAGAGCTTGTGGAGACGAATCGGCCCTTTCCAGGGGCGACGCTTCGCCTATTCGATTTGGCGCAGGGCTTCGATGGCCTCTGGCTGTCCTCGCAGGGCCCTTCGGGCCAGATGATTCGGCCGACAGATGAATGAGGGGAGCGTCCTTGGCAGATGAAGAACGTCACCATTTCCTCTTCCCGCCCAGGGCTTCGTCCGCCATCGGTTCGCTCCGTTCCCGGCTACGCTTCAGCACACGGCCAACCGATTCCGTTTCGGCCCCCCTGCCGCGAAATGATAGGTGATTGGCGTGCCGTTGCTGCCGAGTCATGGAGTCTTTAGAATGTCGAGGGCGTAGGTTGAGCGGGTGAGCAAAGTAGGAGGGGCGCGGAGTGGAGATCCTGCAGCACATGGACATTCGCTCAATCGTGAACCGGTACAAAGCATCCGGTCGGCTTCAGATACACGCAGCGCCTGCAGCCAAACGCTGGGCGGCCGCAGCCGTCATCAACAAGGCGGCGCCCGAGCCGGTCCTGCTCGAAAACGTCGAAGGCCATCGCGTGCTCGCCAACATCCTGGCGAACCGCCGTGCGCTTGCGGAGCATCTGGGCGTCGCACCCGAACGCTTTCTGCCGGAACTCCTGCAGATTCTCGAGGGCCGTGCCGCACGTCCGGGCGCGGGACTTGTCCGCACGACGAAGACGTACGGCGACATCGAGATCCCGCCGGCGGAGTACGACCGACTGCCCATACTCACGTATTATCGCGGTGACGGCGGACCGTTTCTCACCGCCGGCGTCTGGACCGTCCGTGATCCGAAACACGGTGTGAACCTTTCATACCATCGGATGATGATGATCGCCGCGAATCGCGGGACGGTCCGCGTTGTGGAAGCGCGCGGCACCGACAACGCCATCAGGAACAGCGGTGGCCGGTTGGACGCCGCCATCTGTATCGGTGCGCCGGCCCATGTCCTCTTCGCCGGTTCCATGTCGCCTGGGCCGGACATTAACGAATTCGACCTGGCGGCCCGTTTTGGCCGCGTGGAACTGGCCCGCTGCAAGACCGTCGATCTCGAGGTTCCCGCCGACTGCGAATGCGTGATCGAAGGCCGGTTTACCGGCGAGACGGGGACGGAGGGACCGTTTGTGGACATCACCGGTACCGTCGATTTCGTGCGCACGCAGCCGGTCTTCGAAATCACGCGCGTCTCGGGAAAGAAGGACGCGATCCACTATACCGTGGTTCCGGCCAGCGCCGATCATCTGACCCTGATGGGCATTCCCAAAGAGCTGGACATGTACCGCGAGATCGGCAAGGTCTGCGACTGCAGGGACGTCGCGATCACGCCCGGCGGCGCCTGCTGGCTGCATAGCGTGGTGAAGATCGCCAAGCGTGGCCCCGAAGACGGCAAGCGCGCGTTGGAGGCGGCCTTCAAGGCCCACCGTTCGTTGAAACATTGCGTGGTCGTGGACGAGGACATCGACATCCAGAACCCGGTGGAGGTCGAGTGGGCCGTGGCGACGCGGTTCCAGGCGGATGCCGGGTTGGTGGTGCAGACCGACCAGCCTTCCAGTTCGCTGGATCCGTCGGCGCATCACGAGCACGGCAAAAAGAGCCGCGGCGCCAAGATGGGGCTCGACGCCACCGTTCCGTGGGGTGCGGAGAAGAATCTGTTCGAGCGAGTCAAACAATGAGACTGACTGCTGAAGAGACGGCCATCCTGAATGGCCAACGCGGTGCCGGCGCGGCGAAGGCGATGCGGATCCTCGATGCGCTGGGCCGGATTGCCGGCGCAACCGAGATGGTCCCGGTCGGATCGGTGCAGGTTTCGGGTGTCAGCTACAAGAACATCGGCCGGTACGGACTCGCCTTCCTGGAAGAGTGGGCCTCGATGGGCAATACGGCCGTCGTGCGCGCTTTCATGAACCCGGGCGGCGCGGATCGGCAGCGGTGGGCGCAACTGGGCATCCCGGCCGAATTCGTTGAGAAGCAGGCGTGCGTTCAGGCCGCGCTGGAATCCTTGGGCGTCGCGCCGTTGCTCAGTTGCACGCCGTATCACGCGGGGTGCACCCCTGCATACGGCGAACACGTGGCGTGGGCCGAATCGTCCGCCGTCGTCTATGCGAATTCGGTCCTGGGTGCGCGGACGAATCGCGAAGGCGGACCGTCGGCCATCGCGGCCGCGCTCACGGGTCGAACGCCGAAGCACACCTTGCACACCGATGAAGGGCGTCTGCCCACACGCTTCGTCACGGTTCGCTGTGTGGTGGCCCACATGGCCGACGCCGGGGCGCTGGGGTACCTGATCGGCAAGGCGCTGGCGCGTGACCGGAACGGCGGCATCCCGTTCATTCGAGGCGTGGTGCCACCCGGGGGCGCGCTGCGCACCAGTTGGCTCAAATCGCTGGGCGCCGCAATGGCCGCGTCTGGTTCGGTGGGGCTTTATCACCTGGAAGGCATTACGCCCGAGGCGCAGGACCATGGCGCGGAACTGATGCGCGGCGTGACCCAGGAGACCGTGATCGAGTCGTTGAGCGAAGGTTACGCGGCGCTGGGCAAGGGCAAGGGCCCGATCGAACTGGTGACGATGGGTTGCCCGCACGCCTCACTGGAGGACCTGGCCCGCGTCGTGGAACTGCTCGACGGCCGGAAGGTGAAGATTCCGTTCTGGATCTCGGCGGCGCAAGTGGTCCGCGAGCAGGCAGAGGCGCAGGGGTTGCTGGCGAAACTCACCGCATGCGGCGTCGAACTGGTTGCGGACACCTGCGTGGTTGTGGCGCCGCTGAAGGACATGGGCTTGCGTACGCTGGCGACGAATGCGGGGAAGGCTGCGTTCTACCTGCCTTCGCATCACGGCATCAGTGTGTACTACGGGACGACGGAGCAGTGCATCGAGGCGGCTGCGACGGGGCAGTGGTGTGAGGCTTGAGGCTTGAGACTTGAGGGCGAGTAAGGGGGCAAAATGAGTCGTGACCACCGCAAACTGAAAGCGTTTGAACTTGCCGACTCTCTTGCGGTGGCCACCTATCGCGCAACGACGTCATTCCCCAAGCACGAGTTGTTTGGATTGACCTCTCAGATGCGAAGGGCTGCTGTGTCTACAGCGGCAAACATCGTTGAAGGCTCGGCGCGTTCATCGCACAAGGAATACCTTCAATTCCTTAGTACTGCGCTTGGGTCGTTACGCGAACTTGGCTACTACATCGATCTGAGTGGACGCTTGGGTTATCTTGAGGCACGACAATCCGAAGAGTTAGGCTCGCAATACGAGGAATCGGCGTGCGTCTTGGCCGGTCTGATCCGGTCCTTGCGCAACAGTAATGAGTCCTGAGCCCTGAGCCGAATCGTGGCTCGAGAACAAAGTTTTAACGAGGTGAGCATGATGTCCAGAGAGCCGGCGCCCCAAGTCTCAAGTCTCAAGTCTCAAGCCTCAAGTCCCAAGCCTCAAGCCTCAAGTCTCACAGGCCGAATCATCTTCGAAGGCACGGCCTCGGGCCGCGTGCTGAAGAGCGACGTGCCGGTGGGTTTCTTCGGGCACCTGGATCCGGAAACCGGCATCTATAGGGAACAAGGCCACCCCCTCGATGGCCTTTCGATCAAGGACCGCGTGCTGGTCTTTCCGCGCGGCAAGGGCAGTACGGTGGGTTCGTACATCCTCTATGGTCTGAAGAAGGCCGGCAATGCGCCGGCGGCGATGGTCCTGACCGAATGTGACACGATCGTGGCCGTGGGAGCGCTCATCGGTGAAATCCCCGCGGTCGATGGCGTGGCGATGTCGGCTCTCGATAATGAGCAGTTGGTCCGGATCGAGGGGGGAGAGGTCATGATGTTAGGGCGTTGAGCGGCGGGATCTTCTGGGCAGTAATGGATTGCCTCTTCTCATTTTTTTCGTACACTGAATGTGTGAGGTTGGCGCGTGTTTGAGGGAGGTATCGTATGACTCCGTCGGATTTGGAAGTAACCTGTCCCAATTGCGGGAAGAAGTTCAGGGCGCCGCTGTCCTACGCCGGCAAGGCGGACTGCTGCTCCGGGTGTGGCAGGAGCATCCGGATACCGGAAGCCGCGCCGCCCAAGATCGCATCGGTGACCCAGATCATGTCCACCGTCGTTGCTACAGCCCAGGGGCGCTTCAAGAGTTGCATTGTCAGGAATCCCGAGACGCCACACCTGATCTGCATAGCCACGGGGGAACGGCTTCGCGTGCCGATCGTAGCTCCCGTGTTGGCTCCGTTACTCGGCCTGCTTCCTGCGGAAGTGGGCCCCCTGCTCAACCATGCGGACCGTATTGTGATCGAGTGTTCCGGTGCGCGTGTGCCGGTCGTCATGCAGTTCTTTGCCGACAACGGCTATAGCGCGTTTGCTGTACCGTCTGCGGTGGCACCGGCTCCCGATTCAGTGCGTTCGGTCGTGCCATGCGAATGGGGTCCGGATGGCCTGGGTGTGCACATGGCGGCGCGGTCCGAGCTCGAAATCGTTCCATGGAAGGCCGTCAAGGCCATCGCCGTTGCCGCCATCGTCCACGAAGTGACAACGGTGTTCGGTCCCGCCCATTTGGATCATGACAGCGGCTTGCGGATGGGTCTCGCGCTGGGCAATGTCAGCGGCACGGGCACGGTGGGTACGAATCTGATGATGGGACCGTCCGGTACGCAGACCGAAAGTGTGATGGATCCGGCTATGGTCCACCTCCTGGTGGAGAGCGAGAAGCTGCCCGCAGGACAGGTGGAATGCCTGGAGTTGGACGAACGGCATCTGAAGTACGAGTTCCTCGGACCCGACAAGGCGCAGGGGAGCGTCCAGAACTTCACGCTCCTCGTGCGCGGCCTGCTGGAACGGCTTCCGGATGCATTCGTCACCGACAGTGCGCGTGCCGTTGCGGCGGGAGAGCGCTACATACGAGTCATTCAGAATCGCCGCTCGATGATCATGTTCTGGCGCTGGATGCTGGCTTGCGATTTTGCGCGCAGAGCCTGTCAGAAAGATCGAGAAGCGAAGCCGTGACCTTCAGTGGGGATGGCTTTCATTCCTGCTGAGCGGTTTGTCGCCCATGGAAAATCCTGCACGTAAAACGGACCTTCTGGAAGATCCGCAGAAGGAAGATGGCCTGGTGGTCTCTTCGGTAGGACTGGGGGACAAGAGTGTGGGTCTAGTTTTCGTCAAGTTCGGCGGATCGTTTATCAGTCCCAAACGGAATAAGCGCGAGGTGCTGCTCGGTACACGCGTCGAGCAGGCGGCGCGTGAGATCCGCCGGGCGCTGGATGCTTCCACCCGGCGCGGTGTCGCCCTTTCCATCGTCATCGGTCACGGCGCGGGGCGTTTCGGGCACGCGCCTGCGAAACACTTTGGCGCCAGACAGGGCCATGCCAGGACGTTCGGGTGGGCGCCGCTGTTCGTGATCCGCGAAGCCATGCTGCGGATGAACCTGCGATTCATCGGGCATTGCCGTCGCGGCGGGATCTTGCCGCTCACCGTTTCGCCCTTTGCCATCGCTGAGGGGAAAGGCGGCCGGCTGCAGCACATGCACACGGCCACCATCCGGCAACTTCTCAAGAGCGGTCAGATTCCCTTGATTCATGGCGATATCATTCTGGATTCGAAGCAGGGCTTCGGGATCGCCTCCACGGAGGAACAGCTCGCGCGGCTGGCCGAAGAGGTCCGCTTCGACCGCATCGTGATGCTCACGGACGTCGACGGCGTTCATGGTCCTGACGGTGCCACGATTCCGCTGATCACGCCGCGGAACAGGGCCCAGCATATGGGGTCGGTGGGCGGATCGCATGGGCCGGATGTCACCGGCGGCATGGCTGACAAGGTGGCGAAACTGCTGCAACTGGTCGAGTCGGGGCGGGCCGGGGAAGCCAGGATCATGACCTGCAAACCCGGCACGCATGACTTGAGGGATGCCATTCTGGGCATCGGTCGCGCCGGCACCGTGATCCGGGCGGAATAGGCCTCGGGCTGAGTGCCACGCGTCGAACGGGGGCCATGGCGAACGCGGCGTACAGGTGGCAAGAAGCCTACGGTTGTGGGCTGGCATGGAATCGGGACATGCGATGCTTCAGTTCAGCGGTGTTGACGGACCGTTCGTCATGAGCATGGATTCGCGGGAGAGAATACATGGCCTACGACTTTGACGTGGCGGTCATCGGGTTGGGGCCCGCGGGGATGGCCGTCTCGATCATGGCGTCTTCGATGGATTTGAAGGTGGTCGCCGTCGAGGCGCACAAGATCGGCGGCGAGTGCATGAACGTCGGCTGCATCCCCAGCAAGGCGCTTCTGCGCGCGGCCGCTGCGCGCCACACGCTGGGTCAGTTGCCGAAGTTCGGAATGGCGGCTCAGAACCCGCCGCCTGTGCTTGACCTGTTCCCGCGCATACAGGCGCACCTGGACTACATCGGCGGCCAGAAGACGCGCTCGATGTTCGACAAGGTGGAACTGATCCTGAACCAGGGCCGCGCCGGGTTCGTCGATGCGCACACCGTGCAGGCGGGAGAGCGGCGGTTCAGCGCCAGACGAATCTTCATCTGTGCGGGAACGCGGCCCGCGTTGCCGCCCGTACCCGGCATCGAAGGCATCGAGGTTCTGACCAACGAGAACCTTTTTGCCCTCGAGGCCGTGCCGGAGTCGCTGCTGGTGATTGGCAGCGGCGCGATCGCCTGCGAAATGGCGCAGGGCTTCGCGCGACTGGGTTCGCAGGTGACGATGGTTATGCGCGGCGAGGGACTGCTCTGGCGGGAGGATCCGGAAGGCACCGCGCTGCTCACGAAGGCCTTCGCGTCCGAAGGGGTCCGTATTCTGATCAAACGCCAGATGGAGAAGGTCGAGAAGGACGGCGGACACGTGGTTCTGCACACGCGCGAGGACGGTCCTTTGCGCGCGACGCGGCTGCTGTCCGCCACCGGCCGTCGAACGGACTTCGCGTCCCTGCAACTGGACCGGGCGGGCGTGGCGACCAACGAGAAGGGCATCGTCGTCAACCGGCGGCTGCAGACGTCGCGTCGGCACATCTACGCCTGCGGCGACTGCAACGGCCACGCACAGCTGTCGCATGCCGCTATGCACCAGGGGATGATTGCGCTCATCAACTCGATGACGCCATGGCCTTTCACCTACGATTTCCGCTCGTTTCCCGTGCCGTGGACCATCTTTACGGAGCCGGCGTTCTCGCAGGTGGGCGCGCGCGAGGAGGAACTGAGGAAACGCGGCACGCGTTACGAGGTCATCACGGTGCGTTACGACGATTACGGCGCCGCGATTGCCGAGAACCTGGTACCGGGTTTCCTGAAAGTGCTGGTCTCTCCGATGGGTCGCGTCTATGGCGTGACCATCGTCGGGCACGTGAGCGGCGAGTTGATCAACGAGTGGACCACCCTTATCCAGAATCGGATACGTCTGCACCGGGTGCTCTTCCAGATGCATTCATTCCCCACGATGGGGTTTCTTTCCAAGCGCGTGGCGGAGACCTGGATGATGCAGCGCATGAAATCGCCGACGTTGCGTCGCATGGCGGCTGCGATGTACCGGATGATGCCCTGATGGGGTCAGCGGACGCGCGTGCCGTTCGCGCATACTCCTTCGACCACGCTCAGGACCTTCGGCAACCGCGCGGTCGATGGGCACCCGGTGTTCGTTCGCCGAGGGGGCACAGCGCACACCGGCCGTTACCGTCCCCACGTCTTGGGTTGCGTGCCGATCAGTACGTCCAGGAGCTGTATCTTGCCCGCACGGATGAGCTTCACCTGCAGTTTCGATTCGGGCTCGTGGTCCGCGACCAGATCGCGCAGTTCGCTGGAGGTGTGGACCGGCCTGCTGCTGACCTCCAGAAGCAGATCGTCGGGTTGGATGCCCGCGCGGTGCGCGGGACCGCGGAGGTAGACGCCTTCGACCACCAGCCCGCGGTCGGGCGGAACACCCCGCTTGAGGGCTTCGGCCGCTTTCAACTCGCGTACTTCGATGCCCATCCATCCGCGCACGACTTCGCCATGTTTGATCAGCTTGTCCGCGATCTTGCGTACCTGGTTGATGGGGATGGCAAAACCGATGCCCTGGTAACCGCCGGTCTTGGAGTAGATGGCCGAGTTGATGGCGATGACGTGGCCGTCCAGGTTGACAAGCGGCCCGCCGCTATTGCCCTGATTGATGGCGGCGTCCGTCTGAATGTAATCCTCGTAGTTGCTCAAGCCCAGTCCTCGGCGACCCTTGGCCGAAACGATTCCGGCCGTGACGGTCTGTTCGAGCATGCCGAAGGGATTGCCCGCGGCCAGGACCCAGTCGCCGACTTCGACCTTCTCGGAATCGCCAACGGTGGCGGCGGCAAGCCCCTCGGCCTGGATCTGGAGGACGGCCAGATCGGTCTGCGCATCGGCGCCGACCAGTTTCGCCTGCAGTTCACGCTTGTCCGCGAGCTTGACCACCCACTCTTCCCCGCCATCGACGACGTGGTTGTTGGTGAGGATGTAGCCGTTGGTGGCGTCGAGGACGAGCCCCGAGCCGATGCCGCGGATCCGCTGGCCCTCCTGGACGCGGCGATTCCGATAGAAACGCCTGAACCCGAACAGGTCATCCGGATCGTCCACGAGCATCCTGACCTTCTCGATGGTGGTGATGTTGACCACGGAGGGGGCGATCTGGTTGGCGGCGTGGCGGAACGTCTCGGCCTGCGAATGCAGGACCTCGCGGGTCGCCTTCGTGCCTTTCGCAGGCATCCCGTCATCCGCCGTGGCGCGAGGCCAGCCCTCCATCAGCCTGGTGGTCACCACGCCCACCACGACGCCGATCAGGATCGCCAAGAAGATCGTTCGGTGGAGACTGGCTTTCATCGGTTGCTCCAATCGTCAGTACGCCTTCCGGTAGCTCATGCGGCCCAGACCCGCGCGTATTCTCCCGTTCCCTCTCAGATCTGCAAGGAGGATACGGGCTATTGCGGGGGCAACACCCAGGAGCGCCTTTCTGTCTCTTGACGACAGCGTCTCCTTTGGCCATCCTATAGGCTTCGTTCGATCGGCCGTCGGGCCATTTTCGTTGCGAGGGCATGCCATGGACATGGACGAGGTACTCCTGGACTGCGAAGATCGGATGATCAAGACGGTGGCCGATTACGAGCATTTCCTGAAGGGCATCCGGACGGGCCAGGCCTCGGTGGAGATCCTCGACGGACTGCGTGTCGACATCCCCGCCTACGGCGGCGTGGTCCCGCTGAAGTCCGTGGCGGTGGCTTCGAAACAGGATGTCCGGATGCTGGTCGTTAAACCCTTCGATCCCAAGACCATCCGGGAGATCGAGAAGGCCATCATGGCCTCGGACCTCGGCATCACTCCGGCCAACGACGGCAAGATCATCCGGTTGGCCTTCCCCCCGTTGTCCGAAGAGCGACGCAAACAGACGGTGAAGCTGTTGAAGGACCGCTTGGAACAGCACAAAGTGGCGCTGCGTAACATCCGGAAAGACTCGCTGAAAGCCCTGGGCGAGAACAAAGGCAAGCCTGGCGTGAGCGAGGATGTACTGAAGAAGAATGAAGAAGAGGTTCAGTCGTTGATCCACACGTTTGAGACGCAGGTGGATGAGGCCTTTGAGAAGAAGTCCAAGGAAGTGATGACCGTTTGAATACGCATACCGTCATACAGCGAGCCGCCGGCCTGTTCCTCCTTTCCTCCGCGTGCACGTGCGGTTGGGTGTACGGGGTCGACGGCGAGCCGGTCCGGCCCTTCTACGGTGAGCCGGAAGCGCCCGCTCAGTTCGTCAACCAGGATCTCCAGATCGATACCGAAAGACTCTCGGTCCTGTTGGGGGACGGTTCGACGCCGCCCGGGGCCAGCCTGGTGGTGATTGACGCGCGACCGAACGAGCCGTACGCCCAGGAGCATCTGCCGGGCGCCTTCTGCCTGGACTCCGACAGCTTTCAGGATGGAAACGACCTCCCCTACGCGCTGGCCAACAGGGAGCGGGTGGCTGACTGCGCCCGCCGCTTCGGCATCTCGCCGGAAACGCGGATCGTGATCTACGACACGCATGCCCAGCGTCTGGCGGCGCGGATCTGGTTCACGTTCTGGGCATACGGACACAACAACGTTTGCATTCTGGAAGGTGGTCTGGATAAGTGGATGGACGAGGGGCGTGGCATTTCGGACGTGCCGCCGGCGGCTCCTTCGAAGCCCGGCACGTGGGAACCGGCCGAGAAGCTGCGTTCCATCTGCGCCCTCGATGACGTGAGGCGGTTCGTGGTCCCGCGACAGCCCGGTCGTTTTCCGCCGACCCTGATTCTGGATGCCCGGGCGAATGCCGAATTCACCGGAAGCGACGTCCGGGCCGATGTGGGTGGCCACATTCCGGGCGCCGTCAATCTGCCGTGGGATTCGCTCCTCACTCCGGTGACGGCCAAACGGCCCGGTGCCCGGACGAAGGGCTATTTCGTCCTGCGCGAACCGGCCGAGATCTATGCGATCCTCCGGGCCACCGGCTTGGTCCCCAAACAACCGGTCATCGTCTATGACCAATCCGGCGGGCGATCCGCGCATCTGCTCTTCACGCTCTATCTCATGGGGTTTACCCAGGCCATAAACTACAACGCCGGTTGGCGCGAGTACGGCAACCGTAGGGACGTTGAGGTCGAACGCTGATCACGACCGCGATTTCCGAAATCTGCAGGCCGAACACCGTTGGGTGACACGTGAGGCTCCGTCCATGCGCATCTCCGAGGTCCGTGTACCCGTGACCCGTCCCGGACGGGACTACGTTACGGGCAAGGTGGTGACGGACCAAGGCATTCACGTGCCGGCGTAGAGTCGCTCGTGCGCTTTCAAGAAGGCCTCAAGGGTAAATTCGGTGCGTATGCGTTCGCGGCCGGCGTGGCCCAGGCGTTCTCGCGCTTCCGGCGATGCGATCAGTTCCAGAAGACAGTCCGCCATGCGCGGAGCGTCATCGAGCGGGACCAGACACCCGGATCGGCCGTCTTCCACCAGTTCGTTCGTGCCCAGCACATCGGTGGCGACCACCGGCAGTCCGCAGGCCATGCCTTCCAACAGGACGTAAGGCAGCCCTTCATACAGGCTCGAAAGGGCCAGGATGTCGAACGCGCCATAGAGTTGCTCGGCGTCATCTCGGTGGCCGAGCAGTCGCAGGCGCTCGCCAAGCCCCAACGCGTTCACTCGTTTCTTTGTCTGCTCCTCTTTCGGCCCGCTTCCGATGAGCAGGAACACGGTCCGTGGGTCCGCTTGGAGCACGCGCGCGGCGCAGTCGACGAACATGCCGACGCCCTTCTGCGGTGCCAGGCGTGCGATCATGCCGACGACGATGCTCTTTTCGTCGAGGTTCAGTTGAGCGCGCAAGTGGGCGCGCTTTTCGGCTGAGATGGAATCGGGTATCGGTACGCCATTGCGGATGACGCGGAATTTCGAGGTCGCTGCCAGGCCTTGCTTCGTGGTGAGGTCGTATTGCTGGCGCCCGACGCAGACGATGGCGTCGCAACGTTGAGCGGCGAAGCGTTCGAGAACATAGTAGAAACGACGCTGCATCCCGCGGGCCCACTGGAACGGTAAAACGTGTGGCGTGTGGATGATCCGCGGTACTCCGCAGGCACGTGCGGCCAGGCGTCCCAGGAAACCGGCCTTGGCGCTGTGTGTGTGGATGACATCGGGTTTCCACTCGCGAAGTGCGCTCTTGAGAAACCGGTAAGCGGGAAGGTCCCGCCATGGCCGGATGCTGCGGCCAAAGCCGGGGACGAGGCGTACATTCACGCCGCGGTCGCGGGCCTCTTCCAGTTCGTGGTGAAAACCAGGCTCGCCCCGGTCGCCTAGCAGCGCGCAGACCTGCCAGCCGGACTCCGGACGCGCGAAGTGCCGCATCAGCAGTCGGAGCTGCTTGCGCACGCCGCCGGCGGTCGCCTCACAGATGTAGCAGAGCGTTCGCGTTCCGATGGGTGCCTCCCCGTAGGGCAGGTTCTCAGCCTGGCCGGTGTGGCGCGTGCCTCCGGCTTGCGCGCACAATCCTGAGGGTTGTGCCATTCGGGTCAGGCTCGAAAGCCTGACCTACAGTCCCAGCACCTGCGCCATCGTATACATGCCGTTGGGACGACGCGGGGTCATCAGCCACTTGGCCGCACGTAGCGCTCCGCGAACGAAGGTGTCCCGCGAAGACGCCCGGTGCGTCAGTTCCAGCCGCTCGCCGCCAATCGCGAAGTAGGCCGTGTGTTCGCCAACCACGTCACCCATGCGTACGGCGTGGATACCGATCTCGTTGGGCTTACGCGGACCGATGACGCCTTGGCGGCCATAGACCGCATCCGTCGTAAGGTCGCGATTCAGCGCTTCGGCGATCGATTCGGCGAGGCCCAAGGCCGTTCCGCTGGGCGCGTCGGCCTTCTTGTCGTGATGCGCCTCCACGATCTCGATTTCGTAGCCCGGACCGAGCGCCCTGGCGACAATCGCGGCCGCCTTGAAGAGCACATTCACTCCGACAGAGAAATTCGGCGCCACGATCATGGGTCCCTTCCGGGCGGACTCTTCCAGGTTCTGTTTCTGTGCGGGCGTCAAGCCCGTCGCGCCGATGACCATGGCCCACCCCCATTCCGCAGCCACGGCGGCGTTTCGGACGGCCGATTCGGCATTGGTGAAGTCGATCAACACGTCGGCCTGGATCGAGCGGTCCAGATGGTCGAGGACCGGCTGGCCGCTCTCCGTGCCGCCGACCAGCCGCCCGAGGTCCTGGCCGATCCACGGATGGCCGGCGCGTTCAGTTCCGCCGGCAAGCTGAAGCTCGGGGTCCTCGTGGGTCAGCGCGATGAGGCGTTGTCCCATTCGTCCGGCGATGCCGGCGATGCAGACTCGTATGGGCATGAGCGGTCTCCTTGCAGTCCTCTTCCGAAAACGCCGGGATAGGGCCATCGCAAACGGACTGAGGTTACTGGCGAAAGGAACGGAATCAAACGGCCAAAGCACCCTGTGCGG